>DREN01000084.1 GCA_011051075.1 Deltaproteobacteria bacterium
AGCATATCGGCGTAATCCTGTTCCGTGGGGGCCCTATCTATGGTGTAGGTGATTCCCTGGTATTCGCAGGTGGCCGGCATGAAATCGTCAGCAGATCTTATGGCATTGAGCGGTGACTGCTGGACGATGATGCCGCCGTCCATTAATGATTTGAAATCCACAAAGCGCATGGTGTCATAGTCAGAAAGACGATCCATGCGTGCAATGCGAATAATGCGCAGGTTCGCCCTCTGGGCCAGTTTCAGGACGGTCCCCTCTTCGAAATCCGGGGCCGCTACCACCTCCAGGTAATTTTCAGTGATCATTTCCGCCGTGGGGCCATCCACTGGGCGGTTGAAAAGGGCGCATCCACCGAATGCAGCGATGCGGTCTGCCATGTTGGCCTTGTGGTACGCATCGGCCAGGGTGGACCCATAGGCCACGCCGCAGGGGTTATTGTGCTTCACGATAACAGAGGCAGGCCCCGCCCGGAGATACTTCATGATGTTGAGGGCGTTGTCCACATCCGTCAGGTTGATCTTGCCGGGGTGTTTCCCGCTCCGGATCATGTCCTCTTCGGTAATGGCCGACACAAGGCCCATACCCGGGTCGATAAAACGGCAATCACCCAATATGAGATTCCCGTTGACCAGTTCATAGAGGGCCGCTTCCTGACCGGGGTTCTCCCCGTACCGGAGCCCCTTTTCGATGGTGTCACCGGTCTTTTCATCCTTGATCTTCCAGGTCCGCTTTCGATAGAGCAGAACCTGGTCACCGAAATGGATGCTCATCTCAGTAGGAAAATGGTCATCCATCATGGTTCGATAGGCTTTCTTGAGATCTTCAGTCATGGGGATTCTCCGTTCTTTGCTTGTTGCATGTGGGGTGTTGTTTGTTGTTTCATATGGTTTTCTACAGCTTTTCTTGGACCGGCCCAACGGGTTACCGGTTCTCCCGGCCAACCGGCTAACGGGCGAACCAGTTAACCTGGATTATTCCTTGTGCTTCTCAACATAGGCATAGGCGCTGTGGTTATGGATCGACTCGAAATTTTCCGATTCCACGGCAAACCAGGTGATATTTTCATCATTGTTCAGCTTGAGGGCGATATCCCGGACGATATCTTCCACAAATTTCGGGTTCTCGTAAGCCTTCTCGGTGACAAATTTTTCGTCTTCCCGCTTGAGCACGGAGAATACGTCCGTTGAAGCCGAATTCTCCACCAGCTTGATCAGGTCCTCTATCCACACGAACTTGTTGAATCGCACCTGGAGACGCACTTCGCCGCGCTGGTTGTGGGCGCCATACTCGCTGATTTCCTTGGAGCAGGGGCACAGGGTGGAGATGGGAACCCGGATAATAACAACCAGATCCTTTCCATGGTTCAGGGAGCCTTTGAAGGTGCACTGGTATTCCATGAGCCCTTCTGCACCGCTTACCGGCGCCACCTTCTTGATGAAATAGGGGAACGTGATCTCCATGTGAGCACTCTCGGCGTTGAGCCGATTCTTCACCTCTTCCAGGATTTCTGAAAAATTCTGGAGCGAAATGCGCCGGCTGTGCTCATTCAGGACCTCTACAAAGCGGCTCATGTGGGTCCCTTTGTAGTAACGGGGCAGGTTGACGTACATATTGATTTTGGCAACGGTCTGCTGTTCGCCTAGGTCTCTGTCCCGCACCGTGATGGGGTACCTGATTCCCTTCACGCCCACCTGGTCAATATCTATGTTTCTGTTATCTTTATGATTTTGTATGTCTTCCATAATGGGGCCTCTAATATATTTATGACAGTTCCCCCTATCGTATTTGGTTTGCAAAGTCAACACAAACCGTATCCGGTGGACAGGAAGATTAAACATCGTTGAAAGAGGGGCGAAAACAAAAAAATCTGCTTGATTTTACTCCGGGAAATGGCATAGATATGAAAATGAAGCATTTACGGGGCGTGGCGCAGTCTGGTAGCGCACCTGCTTTGGGAGCAGGGTGTCGGAGGTTCAAATCCTCTCGCCCCGACCACATTACAGTTGTTATTTCAATCAGTTCATCCTTCAGGAAGAGTCAGAAATGCGTATCAGGCCAGTTTTCATGAAGGAGAAATAAAAGGGCATAGAGACGAGGCTCGCTAAGTTCGTGAACCATCCCTGGGACAGCATGTAGACAGATGACGTTCAATCTATCCCAAGGGGCAAAAGTGCCTTCTTTAGTCCTCACCCTGACACGTGCAAAGCCGTTGTGGAGGATGCCACAATCAGGATAGCGGTAACCTGTCTCACCTATGGTCGGCAGAACCCATCTTTCTTTGCAAAACGCTCGTCATAAACCTGTTCCAGCGTTTCAAAAATTTTCTTAGCACACCGGTAATATGGTGATCCCTGATGTTTGTGAGGGTGATAGCAGGAGATGTACCGGGCGTGAGAGATGGGTGGATTCGTTTGAGGATTGGACAAAAGGGAAAGAAGAGACGGACGACTACCGGATTCCCATAGCAAGACTCCTTCAAGAACAACATGAGGAGGCCCGCCTTTTGCCGGGCTCGGTGCGCACTGATGAAATCGTTTTTAATATCCCGGGCCTGGGGAAGAACTATCTACGTGCCAGGCAACATCACGACGTCATTTCCATACTGCCCGACGGCCGGAGGGTATATGAATTCCATCCCTGGAAGAAAAAACTTCTTCTTGCCAATACCTATGTATATACGGATGTCTCGATTCATACCTATCTCAAGCGACTGAAGGCCGCAGGCCAGGATCCCAGAGACTACAAAACCATCTGGTATTATTATTGATGCCCTCGTGTGAATCGTGATGGCCCTCCATATGAAATAACATGAATAACCAGGTGATATCGTCTTTTTTCAGACCGGCGGAGAATGCCCGAACGTCGCGCCGCGTTTGCATAAGATCAATTCCGTCAGGACAATCAGGAAGGTCTCTGGAAACCCTTACCAAACCTCGTCTCTACCTTTTCATGCCATTATGGCCGGATCTTGTTGCCATTGACACACCTTTATCATACGGATAAGATACCGGTGTCTGAAATAATGTTGTGCTGGAGGTGCAGGTCCCTGATCCCTGGGAGTTGATATCTCAAAACTACAGACCGGCAGACCAGGTCCAATGGAAAGCGCCACAAGATACAGGGTACTGGTAGTAGAGGACGAACCCACCATAACCGAATTCCTGAGCACGGGCCTCGGGTACGAAGGGTATGACGTGGAGGTAGCCACTGAGGGTCAGACCGGGCTCAATCTGATGAAAAAACAGGAGTTTGACATCGTCCTCCTGGACATAATGCTGCCTGACATAGACGGGTTCGAGGTATGCCGCAGGCTCCGTGCAAGGGGGTACACGGTCCCTATCCTCATGCTCACGGCAAAGAAGGAAATCACGGACCGGGTCACCGGCCTTGACCTGGGTGCGGACGACTATATGACCAAGCCCTTCAGCTTTGTGGAACTCCTTGCCAGGATACGGGCACTGTTGCGTCGGACCAAGGGTAAAAAAAAGACCACGAGACTCAAAGCCTCGGATATTGTCCTGGATACGGAAACCAGGGAAGTCACAAGGGCGGGGAATCCCAAGCATCTCACCCCAACCGAATTCGCACTCCTGGAACTCTTCATGGAACATCCCCACCGTGTGTTTACGCGGGAAACACTGTTGAACCGTATCTGGGGTTATAATTATATAGGGGATACCAACATCGTGGATGTACATGTGAGCCATTTGAGGGACAAGATAGGGGACAGGCCGTCCAGGATGATCCGCACCCATTATGCAATAGGCTATGCGTTTTATCCCGAAGGGGAACCATGAGATCCTGGATGAAACTCTCTTTGCGGGCTCGCCTGGTATCATTGTATTTGGGCCTCTTGTTTCTTTCGATCCTTGTCCTGAGCGGATATTCATACCTGGACGTTCGTCGGTTACTCATATACAACACGGCAATCAGGCTCAGGGCCCAGGCAAAGCCTGTCATAGAACAATGGCTTTTCCCGGGAAAGTCCGGCGCTTCGCATACCAGGGCCGCTGCCCACGTTCCCCGGAGAATACCCAAGCTTGCCTCTATTGCCAGGCCCCTGGCATGCGATCTCACATCCCGGGATACGGCTGCCCTGATCCTGGACCGGAACGGGAAAAAGCTTGCCAACGGGAAACGGCTCCCTGAGGAACCAAGCCCTCCCCTGCCTGACCCTGCCTATTACAGGAAGGCACTTGCCGGAAAAAACGAGGTGGATTACATTATGAAAGAGAACGAAAAGCTCCTTCTCGTACTGTTGATTCCACTGAGGGCCGGGGCCGGTAAAAAAGAAATCATGGGGGTGGCCCAGATCAGCACTTCCCTGGTTCCCGTGCACAGGATCATGGTACGCCATGGAATAGTGCTGGTGCTTATTGCCGTGATAACACTGCTCGCCGGCGGCATAACCGCATTTCTCCTGATTTCTACGGCCCTGAACGGGCTCAGGCAGATGGCCCATACCTGCCGGATGATATCGGAAGGGGACCTGAGCCAGAGGGTCAACCTCCCCCACCACCGGGATGAGATAGGCAGTCTGGCCGATGCCTTTGACCACACGGTGGAGCGCATCGAGGCCACGTTCGAGTCCCAGCGGCGGTTCGTGGCCAATGCCGCCCATGAACTACGCACACCCCTTACAGCACTCAGGGGATCGATGGAGGTCCTGTTGCGGGGGGCACAGGACGACCCTGCAGCGGTCACACGGCTTACCCAGGGAATGTACCGTGAGGTCTTGAGGTTGTCCAGGCTATGCGAGCAACTCCTCGATCTCACCAGGCTGGATGTCTCTTCCAATATCAACAAGCAGGAGGTAAACCTCGATGAATTTTTCGAGGGGTTTCTCCAGCAGGCCACGATACTTGGCCGTGACCACCGTGTAACACTGGAAAAAGGCCCTTTTGTGCTTGTCAGCGCCGACCGGGACATGCTGGAGCAGGTCATGTTCAACCTCCTTCACAATGCTGTTCGGCATTCCAGGAGCGGGGAGACCATTACCCTGGGATGGAGACTTGTCCCGAACCACGTGAAAATATGGGTAGAAGACCATGGGGAAGGGATCCCTCCCCGTGATCTCCCCCACATATTCGAGCCTTTTTACCGGGGTGTAAGCCGGGTCTACGGGAATGAACGGGGGACAGGGCTCGGGTTGACCCTTGCAAAGGCCGTGGTGGAGGCACACGGCGGCAGGATCACGGTGGAGAGCCGGCCGGGGAAAGGGACCATCGTCGCATTCCTGCTCCCCCTGAACTAGCCCTGGTTTCTCACCGATCTTCGTCGCGAGGTGGCGGAGGTGAAGCTTCGAGCGGTTGCTGAGCAACGTGGATCAGCAGAACGCCAAAACCAGATAAGTCGCGATCCCCAGGAGGAAAATCATATAGCTGTACATGTGAAATTTTATCAGGAACCCGTTTGCATTATGAAGTTTTGCCCGGTAAAGCCTGTACGAAATGAGGCTCGCCAGTGACCCTATCAGGTTCCCGAACCCGCCCACGCTTACTCCCCAGAGCAATGCCTTCCAGTTCCGGGTGAAATCGGCAAAGAACAGGGCACTCGGTACATTACTCATCACCTGGCTTCCAAGGACCGGGTACAGGAATGCCTCCATGGGGCCTTCCAGGTGAAAGCTCACCATGTTCATGAGGTTGTCTGTGAGGCCGAAAAATGCCAGGAAGATGGCCAGGAGAAGCCAGTCGATCAAAAGGCTCTTCCTGTCCAATACCAGGGAATAGATGATTACCCCAGCCCCTATCCACAAAGGAAGCACCCTGAGGACAGCCAGGACAAAGACCAGGAAAAAGGCCAGGTACCCATAAGCCTTCCATCGAATTTCAAGGTCCTCGACACCATTTTCTTTTATAACTGTTCCTGCCTTTTTCCAGCCCAAAAACAGGATACAACACATGGTCACGAGACAGAGGGGTGCAATGGCCCTGACAAATTCCCATGGATGCAGGCCATAAAAATAGTACAGGAATATGTTCTGGGGGTTCCCAAAGGGGGTGAGGGGGGATGCTGCGTTGGCCGCAAGGGTCTCCAGGATCACCAGCATGCCCCTGTTGTCCACGTCCAGGGCAAGTGTCAGGGGCACGATGGTGAGCAGGGCCACATCGTTTGTCACAAATATGGAGAGCAGGCCGGTGAGCAGTATCAGCCGCAGGGCCAGCCATCTGCCCTTCCTTAACCTGTAGGCTGCTGCCTGGAGAAAATTGGTTCCTTCCAGCCCCTTGATGATTACCAGAAAAATAAAAAGGATATAGATGACCTTCAGGTCGGTCCTGCTGTAAACGGGGAAGCGCCTGAGAAATGCGGAAGTGATAACCAGTCCCGCAATACTCAGGACAAGGAGCCATTCCCCCGCTATCTTTTTCGTGAACTTATTGGCCATTGGCCTGCATCTCCCGGGTGACAGGATAATCAGGGATTACATGG
>DREN01000170.1 GCA_011051075.1 Deltaproteobacteria bacterium
AGCATGGATGCCCTGTTTTCAGCGGTGGCGCGGCATACCTCTAATACCCGTTCAAAGGGGTTCGGGTAGGGCAGATCAGTTCCCCCTGCGGTGGCAACAGCCTCCGCCTCCCTGACCGCCATCTTCATTACCTCCCTGGCCCCTTCCACCTCCGGCAGCTGCCCGTTTTTCAGCCTTGTTATGGCCGTCAGGGCGTTGATCCCCACGTTCACGACCAGTTTGCCCCAGATCAGGGTTTCAACCTCATCTGAAGAACCGGTCTCGAATCCCGCGGCTTTAAAGGCGGAAACGATTTTTGCCGTGGGACCCCCGGCCGGTCCTTCAGGCCCTATAACCGTCTGTCCACGGCCCGCGTGCCTTGCGTGACCAGGACCTAAAAGGGTTGCCCCCTCAGCGGTCACGCCGCCCAGCACCTTCTCCTTTCCGAACACCTCTGCAAGGGTTTCCAGGTTGCCCAGGCCGTTCTGGAGGGTGAGGATTGAGGTCCCGGGATCAAGCCAGGAAGAGATACCCTCTGCCGCCTGCCTGGTCTGGTTTGCCTTTACACAGATGATGGCCACATCTATATGTCCGGATGGCCTTTTGGTTATGGCCTGGACTTGTACCTTCTCTGCCCCCCCTATCTCCTCTATTAAGATGCCCTTTCTGTTGATAAGCTCGGCCCTTTCAGGCCTGTAATCCGCCACGAGCACGTGATGACCGGACCTCTTCAGACGGCTCGCGAAAAGGCAGCCCATTGCTCCAGGACCCACTATCAGGAAATTCATCTGCCTGCTCTCCGATCCCTCTTTCTTTCTACTTTAACCTGTCCGCCTCTTCGGGCTTAATTAGGAAACTGTGCTCACGTCCGGGAAATATGCCCTTTTCCACCTCTTCCCTGTACTGAACAAGGGCCTCCCGTATCCGGGGTGCAAGGTTTATGTACTGCTTTACCATCTTGGGCGTAAACCGCTCGAACAGACCCACCAGGTCGTGATAGACCAGGACCTGACCGTCGCAGTACCTGCCCGCCCCTATGCCGATGGTGGGGATGTTAAGCTCATCGGTGATCATGGAGGCCACCTGGCCCGGAATACACTCAAGGACGATCATGAAGGCCCCCGCCGCCTCCAGGTCTTTTGCGGAATCCACAAGCTTCCTTGCCCCTTCAGCGTCCTTGCCCTGGACCTTGAAGCCGCTGAGCTTTGTGGCAGACTGGGGGGTGAGGCCGATGTGGGCGCATACGGGTATGCCTGCATCTGAAATGGCCCTGACCACATGGGCCATTTCAGAACCACCCTCAAGCTTGATACCCTCACAGCCCGCCTCCTTTATGAACCGCCCGGCGTTTTCAACGGCCTTCTCAACGCTCACCTGGTATGACATGAACGGCATGTCACCGATAACAAAGCAGTGTCCCGCCCCCCTGCACACGGCCTTTGAGTGGTGAAGCATCTCTTCCATGGTCACGGGGACCGTGGAGTCATAACCCAACACCACCATGCCCAGGGAATCCCCAACCAGTATGGTGTCGATTCCGGCCTGATCAATCAGGGTTGCCGTGGGGTAGTCATAGGCCGTCATCATGGTGATCTTCCGGCCCTCCGCCATCTTCTTCTTTAAGTAACTTATGGTGATTTTTTTTTCGCTCACTTCCCTTACCTCCTGTGGAGTCCTCTGTTGTCTGCCTGCCATCTGAACCATCCCGGTAACGAACCCGGGCAGGTTGTGCCCAGGGGATCTCTTATATCCACGAGTGCCAACAAAAAAGG
Organism: Deltaproteobacteria bacterium; assembly: GCA_011051075.1. Classification (GTDB taxonomy): domain Bacteria; phylum Desulfobacterota; class DSM-4660; order Desulfatiglandales; family Desulfatiglandaceae; genus Desulfacyla. Next base: position 1,752 of record DREN01000170.1, read on the forward strand.
CCTTCCGGTGAAACCGCAAGACCTTTGTATAAGCTTAGGGAGTGACGGCAGGGGAGGGGCGATGGAACCGTTGACCACGCTCCCTGCTGTTAAGGACCCTTGAGGCTGCTTTAACCGTCCCGGTCGAATCCGGAGTCGATCCAGGCGGTGTCACCTTCAGGAAATCTCTTTTGAAAGATGGATGAAAAAGAGCCGCCCAGAGATAAGCGTCCTCTTACCCGAGGTTCACCTTCTCTGCAGGGCATGATTGTGAAAAAAATATCAAATGGAGTGGGCCTTGTCAAGAGAATTAATGGGCCTCGTGGCAAACTTTAGTCAGAGTGGGGACAATAAGGACTCTTCTTGACCTTTTCCCAGTCTGTTCCAATAAAGCCTAATCCTTGACAGGCCCTTTTAATAGTGCTATTAAAGATGCCAGACCAAGCACCTTAAAGGGAGGCTATTATGCTTACCAAGATATACGCCGATTTTGCTGTCAGTATCAGCGAGTTGAAGCGCAACCCGCAGGCAATCATAGACAGTGCTCAGGGAGAGGCCATCGCCCTCCTTAACCGGAACCAGCCGACGGCTTACATCATCCCTTCCGAGACCTATGAGTGGTTGATGGAAGTAGCTGAGGATATTGAACTGGGCCGGATCATTGAGGAGCGGCGGAGGGAAAAGACCCAAGCCCTTGAGGTCGAAATCGATGATCTATAAGCTCAAGTTCTTGCCGAGCGCACTGAAAGAATGGCGAAAACTTGCACCGGAAATCAGGGCGCAGTTTAAAGCGCATCTGCGGCGAAGGCTTGAAAACCCACACGTTGATTCGGCAAGGATCAGGGGCTACAAGAATCATTACAAGATCAAGTTGCGGTCATTGGGCTACTGGCTGGTTTATGAGGTGGAAGAAAAGGAGATTGCTGTCTATGTTATCACCGTTGGTCGAAGGGACAGCATTTATAAGACCCTGAAAAGGCGCAGATCTATCAGCCGCACGCCTTCATGAGCAAGTGTTCAGGGGGGGAGTCAACTCCGGTTTGTCCCGCCAGGACATGGACCCAGGCTGTTTTTCATTTACAGAAGGTCTTCATAGTATTATTTAATAAGGTAGTCTAAGTTCTAAGAGGTAGGGTATATCACCCTGGGGCACAGCCGGAAAAGAGACAAGAGTTAGCCTGGACCGCGCCTGAGGGGTTCCGGGATCCAGTAGGGGGGCCGTTATGGCACAGATCGACGCCTTTTTCAAGCTCATGAACGATCAGGGGGCCTCTGACCTTCACCTGATGGCGGGGCAGCAGCCGGTCCTGCGCATATTGGGGGATATGGAGCGGGTGAAGTATAAAAAGCTTGAGAATGACGAGCTTAAGGCCATGCTGTATGAAATCGCCCCGGAGGAGAAGATAAAGGTCTTTGAGGAGTCAGGCGATGTTGACTTTTCATATGAAATCCCCGGTCTGGCGCGGTACAGGGCGAATTTTTTTGAACAAAGTAACGGCATAGGCGCTGTGTTCAGGGAGATACCTTCCACCATCCTCACCTGCAAACAGTTGGGCCTTCCCCCTGTGGTTCGTAAGCTGGCCTCTCTGCCCAGGGGCCTGGTACTGGTAACAGGACCCACGGGGAGTGGGAAGTCCACAACCCTGGCGGCCATAATCCACGAGGCAAACAGGACCAGGAAAGACCACATAATCACCATTGAAGACCCCATTGAGTTTGTTCATAAAAGTATGGAGGCCATTGTTAATCATAGGGAGGTAGGCACCCATACCAGGTCCTTTTCCGCCGCCCTGAGAGGCGCCCTGAGAGAAGACCCGGATATTATCCTGGTGGGAGAGATGAGGGACCTGGAGACCATATCCCTGGCCATAGAGGCCTCAGCCACCGGTCACCTGGTCTTTGCCACCCTCCATACCACCAGCGCGGCTAAGACCGTGGACAGGATCATCGAGGTCTTCCCCGTGGACCAGCAGCAGCAGATCCGGAATACCCTTGCCGACGGGATCAGGGCGGTTGTGGCCCAGAATCTTTTCAGGCGTATAGACAGGAAGGGCCGGTGTGCGGCCCTTGAAATCATGGTAGGGACCCCGGCAGTGCGCAATCTCATAAGGGAGGGAAAGACCTTTCAGATCCCCTCCATGATCCAGACGGGCAGGAAGTACGGTATGCAGACCCTGGACGACGCCATTATGGACCTCTTGAAAAAGAAGATAATCAGCCCGGACAGCGCCTACGCCAAGAGCGAGGATAAATCGAAATTTCTACCCTTCCTAAAGAATCCTCCGGCAGACTTTACCGAAATTTGAGAGGAGGTCAGGAAAAATGAGACAGCAAGAGGTAGACCATATCCTGAACCTGATGCTGGAATCTCACGATGATGTCTCAGATTTCAACATGACCGTGGGCAAGCCCTTTCAGGTGGAGTCCTCTGGAGAGCTCCTTCCCGTATCCTTGACCCCTGCCATAGAGAAACTGACGCCCTTTCAGACCGAAATCTTCGCCCTTAATCTCATAGGGGGAGACAGACGTCTGACCAGGGCCCTTCTGTCTGAGGGGTCCTGCGACCTCTCCTACAGGCTCCCCGGAAAGGCCCGTTTCCGGGTGAATATCTTTTCCCAGAAGGGGTGTTATTCCATAGTAATGCGGCAGTTGGCCAACAGGGTCCCCAGCATCGAGGAACTTGATCTTCCCCGGGCCTTTACCAGGATGAGCGGAGAGCTGAACGGGATCATCCTGGTGACAGGGGCCACCGGGACGGGAAAGACAACCTCTCTGGCAGCCCTCCTCGACAGGATCAACGCAACAAAATCGGTTCATGTGGTTACCCTTGAGGATCCAGTGGAGTACGTTCATCTCCAGAAAAAGGCAACCTTCAATCAGCGTGAACTGGGGGTGGATTTTGACACCTTCCCCTCAGGGCTGAGGGCGGCCCTGAGGCAGGCCCCCAAGGTGGTCCTGGTGGGAGAGATGAGGGACCGGGAGACCGTGGAGATCGGCCTTTCCGCGGCAGAGACAGGCCATCTGGTCCTGAGCACCATTCACACCGTGGACGCTGGCCAGACCATTAACCGTATCCTGGGCATGTTTGAGCGGAAAGAGGAGCATCAGATACGCATACGTCTGGCAGATACCCTTCGCTGGGTGATATGTCAGAGACTCCTGCCAAAGGTGGGAGGGGGACGTGTGGCCGCCTTTGAGATAATGGGGTCCAATCTCCGGGTAAAGGACACCATCCTGCACGGTGAATCAGAGGAGAGAACGTACTACCGGATTATCGAGGGGAGCCAGGCCTTCGGTATGATGACCTTTGACCAGTCCATTGCAGATCTCTACGGCAGGGGGCTTATTACGGAAGAGACGGCCATCGGTTATGCGTCCAGAAGGGCCGTGGTGGGGCGGGCAATCGATGCAATCAAGGCTGAAAGGGGTGAGAAGACCACCACCATTGAAGGCCTGACCATTGACAGGGAATACGGTAAAAGAGGAACCTTCGGGGGGCCGGAAAAATGGAAATAGTCTGCCATGGGTGCCAGACAAGACTGAGTATCCCGGACGAAAAACTCCCTCTGGGCCAGCGAGTAAGCGTAAGGTGTCCCAAGTGCGGGAAGAAATTGGTCCTGGATACCGCGGCGACAGGAGCAGGGCCTGCGGATACGCATGCTGCCCGGGCTGCCGGATCAGTGGACAGGGGCGGTATTCCGGATGGCGGGCTTGAAAATCAGGACCAACTGACCCAGCCGGAAGATCCCGCGGTCCATGGTATGGATGACGATACCCTTTTGGACTCCTATGAAGAGGGTGAAAAACTGGCCCTTGTGATGAACAGCGACCAGGGGCAGGCGGAAAAGATAAGGGGGGCCCTCCAGGAGCTGGGCTTCAGGTACGTACCGGTGGAGAGCACCGCAGACGCGGTTGGCAAGATGAGGTTTCACCACTTTGACCTGGTGGTGCTCTCAGATAATTTTGAAGGTCTTCCCCTGGAAAAAAATCCCGTGCTCCAATACCTGAACAATCTTTCGATGTTTGTCCGGAGAAGGATGTTCGTTGCCCTCACCGGTGAAAGGTTCAGGACCATGGACAGGATGGCCGCATTTGCCCTGAGCGCCAATCTGGTTATCGGCTTGAAAGACCTGCACAGACTGCTTATCATATTGAAGCGGTCCATGAGTGAAAAGGAGAAGTTCTACAAGGTCTTCTTTGATACCCTGGGGGAGGTTGGAAAGGCCTGACACCTAAAACCTGCATTCAATTTTTTGAAAGAGATGTATAAAAACCGCTGTTTCAACACTTTGGAAAAAAGGCGTGACCTATGGACGCCTGTTGACATATGAAAAATGGACACAAGGGAAAAGTACAGACTGAGGATAAAGAACTGTGTGTGGACCATCCTGGACGTACACAGCACCATAAACAGGGACTATGACGATGAGGACTTCCTTTCCCAGTTTACAGGGCTGGAAGAGGCCATAGAGTCCCTTGATATGAGCCTTATTTCCGAAGGGGATATCCTTATGGTTGAACAGGCTACCAACGCCCTTCTGAAGGAGTTTAACGGCCTCTTTGAGACGGGAATGTTCCGCCCTGTTTACGGGAACGTGTTGAATTGATTCAACCCTGCTATTTCACCCCGGGGCCCGGTTTAAGGAGGTCTGACATCATCTGACCCCTGCCGAGTCCACC
>DREN01000240.1 GCA_011051075.1 Deltaproteobacteria bacterium
ATATCGGGTGGCGCATCGATTATTTCATGTTAGATCATAAGAGCGGGTCTCGGCTTCACCATGCCGCCATACTGCCTGATATCCTGGGGTCGGATCACTGTCCGGTGGAGATGGAACTGAGATCCGGAACAACCACGGCACTGAAGTAATAGGCCTCACGGATTGTCCCCTTCGCTGAGAATCATCCCTTCACCGGGATATGCCTTACGTTCAGCCTCAGGTGTGGGATCTGTGACTTCCGGCCAATGCCCCGATTTGGGTTCTGGCCCTTCCAGGGCCGTTGGGGACGGGATTCTGTCCTTCATCATGGGATTTTTCCTGAGATCCACTCCGGACACCGGTGCGCTGAATTCGATGGGGATGTTGTTGGGATCAAAGGTATAGATGGAAAGGATGAACCCGTGATTGACCACCTCGGAGACCCAGACGCCGGCGGCTTCCAGCCTGTCTTTCAGCTCCTACAGGTCATCTTCGCCACCGATCTCCAATGAGACATGGTCAAAGGCAAAGGCCCCTTTGTTGGCCATGAAGTGGGGGATAAGGCTGGGATCTTCCATATGGCATATGGCGGCCGTATCCATCAGAACGTTAAAAAGTGTGATTTCGTGATCCAGGGTAAAGGAGTTGGCAATAAACTCCACGGCCCTCATGGCGTTTTCTGAATGGTCAAATGCAACTAAGATCTTTCGTCCCATTGGTCTCCTCCTTGTACGGTTTATATCTGTGGTGCCCGGATGAAATACGAATATCCTCAATCACCTGGGTAGCGGTCCTGATTCCCGGTTATGCAACCTCAGGCCTCCCTCTCAGCCGGGGCTATCTCCTTGACCACGTACAGGTCGAAAACCCCAGATCTTGAATCTCATATTCTTACTGCAGTCTGCTTATCCTTTGTCTTTCAGGGTCTCGTAGAGCTCGTATGCCTTTTCCGGCTTTTCATGGTCGTGGACCACGGCCCTTACTGCCTGGATCATGGCCACGGGGTCTGATGCCTGGAAGATGTTGCGGCCCATATCCACCCCCGAGGCACCCTGATCAATGGCCTGGTAGGCCATGGTAAGGGCGTCCAGTTCCGGAAGTTTCTTTCCCCCTGCGAGCACGATGGGGACAGGACAGGTCGAGGCCACCCGCTCGAACTGCTCGCAGAAGTAGGTCTTGACCACGTGGGCCCCGTTCTCCGCGCAGACACGGGATGCCATCGAAAGGTAGCGGGCGTCCCGGTCCATCTCCTTGCCCACTGCTGTCACACCGAGGGTAGGGATCCCGTAGCGTGTGCCCATGTCCACCGCCCTTGTCAGGTTGCGGATGGTTATTGCCTCGAACCTGTGACCCACGGCGACCATGACCGCAAGGAGCGACGCGTTCAGACGCACGGCCTCCTCTATATCCATGATGCACTCGTCGTTCAGTTCGGTAAGGACCGTTGACCCGGCTGAGTAGCGCAGGGACACGGGTTTACCACAAGTGGGCGGCACAAGGGTACGCAGGGCCCCCCTTGTGCACATGATACAGTCAGCGTACTCGATCAGGGGCACGATGGTCAGGTCCATCCTTTCCAGGCCGGAAGTGGGTCCCATGATGTAGCCGTGGTCAAAGGCCAGCATCACGGTCCGGCCTGACACAGGGCTGAATATACGGGCCAGCCGGTCCTTCATGCCCCATTCAAGCGAATTGGAACCTTTCAGGAAGAATCCTTCGATCTTCTGCGGGACACGGGTATCAAACTGATCAGCCTCCCTAATTTCATCCATATCGGGCATTGGCATCTCTCCTTTCAAAACAGGCGGTTCAATGATGTGTCAGTGGTTTTACAAGACAGAAGACAAGGGGCCATGGTGTCACGCCGGAGATGAACTATGCTGCGGCCTCAAGGTCTTTGAGGAGCTGGTCTAGGTCCAGGTGATACTTTTCAGCCACCTGTCTGAGCGGCTCAAAAAGGGCCTGGCAGCAGATACATTCCCCGGCCCGATCATCATACTTTCTGAACACTGCCTCGGTCCCCCTGAAACGGGCCACAACGTCCAGTACCGTCATATCCGGGTCTATATTTCTCTCTTCATTACGCATAACCTGCCCCAAAAAGGGGATCTCCCCTGTCACCTGCGGGCTGGCGAAAAAAATAGAGCGGGGGACAGCGGTACAGGCCTGATGGAGAAAGCACCCTGATTGGAAAACTACCGCCTGCATTGCTGTTTGTCAACGGCGAAACCGTGCCACTTAGAGGGCATACACTCCTGTGTAGGGGGCTCAGAGGATTGCGATGATTAAGGGCAGGTCCCGGCTCAGGTATCCCGGTTTACTGCGTTTGCCTCCCCCTCGGCCAGATCAAGAGAGAGGGTTCCCCCGGGATTCATTATGGTGTTGGGATCAAAATGCCTCTTCAGGGCTCTCAACACATCCATCTGGGTCTTTCCCAGATGGGCTTCCATCCATGGGGCCATCATCTTGCCGACCCCGTGATGGTGACTCAGGGAGCCACCGTTTTTCTGGATCACGTCTATTATCCCCTCCTGAAACCGCTTGTATTCATCGGGATCACTGAACCTGGCCATGAAGATGAAGTAAAGGTTCGTACCCTGGGGGTAGAAGTGGGAGGCATGGGTCAGGCATACGGTATGGGGCCTGGTCTTTATGAAAGACCTGACCTGCTCGTGCAGGGTGAAGAGCTTTTCCCAGGTGACCGGCGTCTCTAATGTATCGATGATGATCCCGAAATCGTTCAGATCCTCCCTCATGTAGGGGTCGGTGTACCTGCCGCTTTCCCATGACTTGACCGGAAGACCCGTCAGGTAGATGGCCCCCCTGCTCCTGCATATGCGCCTGACCTGTTTTCTGATGTTCAGGGCAAAGTTCTTTTCACCGTTCGCCGCTCCTAACATGAGACAGCGTTCCCCCGTCTTGAAGCCCCTCAGCCCCATGATACGGTCCAGGACCGTCCCTTCCACGCCGTAGAGTTTCATGACCGCATCGGTTTCCTCGGGGTCGGATATCCTGAATACCGATGGCATGCCGAACTCTCCCTGGGATATCTCCCTTGAGGCCTCAACCGCACTCTGCCACGAAGGAAAGACAAAGGCGAATCTTCTCCTGGTTTCGGGCATATAGCGAAAGACCCTCAGGGTGGCCCCCACCAGCACGCCGAAGGCGCCCTCACTCCCCTTCATCATGTCATTGACCTTGGGGCCAGTGGCGGTGGCAGGAAAGTCCAGGGTCTTGAACGACCCCACAGGGGTGACGTACTCCTGGCTCAGGACAATCTGGTACATGTCGCCGTAATAGGATGACTCCTGTCCGGACCCGAGGGTCACGATCCATCCGCCAACGGATGAGAATTCAAAGGACTGGGGAAAGTGGCCTCCGGTGTACCTCCTCTTCGCATGAAGAAGCTCAGGCGCGTTGTTGAGGATCCTTTCATAATCAGGGCCCATCATGCCCGGCTCAACAGTAATGGTCTGGTTGGTCTCGCTGAAGGAGAGGACGCGGTTCATATGGGTGTTCATCACCAGGGTTACCCCCCCGCGGACCGGCATAAGCCCCAGGTTGACGGAAGATCCCCCACCGTAAACGTAAACCGCAATAGCGTGTTCATTGCAGTAGGAGACGATCCGTTCAACATCGTACCTGTCCCGGGGATGGATCACAAGGTCAGGGGTCCTGCCCGGGATCCCCTGCCTCAGGGAGATGGCCTCCTCAGCGGTTTTTCCGCTGGCATATTTCAGCCTGGAGTAGTCGTCTGTAAAGAGGTTTTCCTTCCCGACGATGGCTTCGAGGCCCTGCCGATGTTGCCCTTCAAGGGAGGGGGGATTGTGGAGCAAAACCGGTTCATTTCCCATGGGCCCTTTTTCAGCAAAGTCATGGTCGGTCAGATTCAGTCTTTCCTTTAACATCTCGTAGAGCCTCTGATCCGGATGCTTGAACCTGTCCGGGGCACCCCATTTGAAAATGGACCTGTAACTCCCAGGGGCGGGGGGTTCATCTGACCAGGCCGGTACAAAAGTACGTCTGTTCTTCATGGCGGATCCCCTCCTTTTACGGGCGCGGGAAATTTGAGTGTATGGAAAAGGCCCTGAAAATAATAATTGACAGAGCGTTGGCAAACTGGTATGACCTCTTACCAGTAAATCAGAAAAAAGTAAAGGATAAAATACCGTGGACACCCTATCCGGTCCTGATATACCTTTAAGACCTGCCCTTTTTGTGGAGCACAAACTGATAACCGGAATCCTGGACGGGACATACCCCCCAGGCTCAGCCCTCCCGGGAGAGAGGGCCCTCGCGGGACTGCTTGGCGTAACACGCCCCACCCTGAGAGAAGGGCTTCATCGTCTTGCAGGCCAGGGGTGGTTTACCATCTCCCAGGGCAAATCCACAAAGGTCAACAATTTCTGGGAAGAGGGGGGCATGGGGCTGTTGAGCGTTCTGGCAAAATACTCCAGGTTTCTCCCCCATGACTTCGTGGTTCACCTCCTCCAGACAAGGGCCACCCTCCTGCCGGCCATTGCCGGGCTGGCCGCTCAAAATGAGCCCGAGGCCCTGGTGAACATCCTCAACCGGGCAGAGACCATTGACGATGACCCGGCGGTTTTCACCAGTTTTGATTGGACCCTCCAGATCTCAATGGTCAGGTATTCCAAGAACCCGGTCTATACACTCATGTTCAACGATTTTTCAGCCATGTACGAGGTGTTTGGATTTCAGTACTTTCAGATGGAGGCGGCAAGGAGAAGTTCCCGACGTTTTTACCTGGAGCTGCATGAGGATCTCCGGTCTGAGGGCAGTGGGGTGGAAGGGATCGTCCGTGCGGCCATGGAAAGAAGCGTGGACCTGTGGAAGAGGATCGAAAGGGGAGCCGGGTAATGGAAAACCTGCCTGAAGACCTTGACCTGATAATAATCGGCGGCGGTATTACCGGGGCCGGCATCTTCCATGAGGCAGTGAAGATGGGCCTGAGGGCCCTCCTTGTGGAACAGCAGGACTTTGCCTGGGGGACATCGAGCCGTTCCTCAAAACTGGTGCACGGCGGGCTCAGGTATCTGAGGGAGGGGCGGATTTTTCTTACGCGTGACGCGGTAAAGGAACGGGAGAGGCTCCTTGCCGAGGCCCCGGGACTGGTTGAACCCCTTGAATTTCTCGTGCCTGTTTACAGGGGGCGGGGACCAGGGAGGTGGACACTGGAGGCAGGGCTCTCCATATACGATCTGATCGCGAGAAAGCGGCACCACAGATTTCTCAGCCCAGGGGAGCTTATGGAAAAAATCCCCCTCGTGGATCAGAAAGATCTTACTGGGGGTTTTATCTTTTTTGACGCCCAGGTTGACGATGCCGGACTGGTGCTGCGCCTGATAAACGAGGCAGTGGAGTCAGGGGGCAGGGCCCTGAACTATACCCTGGTGGAGTCTGTGAACCGCAACAGGGGGGGGGATGTGACCGGGGTCATCCTCAGGGATACGGAAACAGGCGAGACATCTTCTGTTCCCGCCCCCCTTGTGATAAACGCCACCGGGTGCTGGGCCGAATCCCTCCACCCCTCGCCCAAAAAAGACCTCCACCTGCGTCCCCTGCGTGGAAGTCACATGATCTTCCCGACCAGGGTCCTTCCAATACACCAGGCCGTAAGTTTTACCCACCCCTCTGACGGGAGACCGGTGTTCATGGTGCCGTGGGAGGGCGCCGTGATTGTGGGGACCACGGACCTGGACCACGATGAGGATCTCTCCACCGAGCCGGTCATCTCAGGGAGGGAGGTTTCGTACCTGATGGAGGGGCTCCACAGCATATTTCCATCGTTGGGCATCAGTGAAGATGACTGCATTTCCACCATTTCAGGCATAAGACCCGTACTCAGCCACGGAGACCGTCCCCCTTCCGATGAATCACGGGAGCATGTTGTATGGGTTGACAGGGGCCTTGTGACCATTACAGGGGGCAAACTCACCACCTTCCGCAAACTTGCTCTGGATACCCTGAAGGCGGCCAAGGCGTTTCTGCCCCAGGTGAGGGTCCCGGGACGGGAGGAGCCGGGATTTTCAGAGAAGGCCAAGATACCGGACGGGGAGTCACCGGTCTCCAGGGAGATATGGCATAACCTCCTGGGCCGTTACGGCAGGGGGGCCCATGAAATCGTCCTGAACTCCCGGCCTGAAGACCTAAAGATAATCCCCGGCACCCGTACCCTGTGGGCCGAACTGGCCTATGGGGCGAGGCATGAAAGCATAAGACATCTTTCAGATCTTATGCTCCGCAGGGTCAGGATAGGTCTTCTCCTGCCTCACGGTGGAAGGTCCCATCTGGGACGGATTCAAAGACTCTGCACACCGTATCTGCCGTGGGATAACAGGCGCTGGCGCAGGGAGGTTGAACTCTATGTGAGCCAGTGGCATCGTGCCCATTCGATCCCCG
>DREN01000003.1 GCA_011051075.1 Deltaproteobacteria bacterium
AGGCCCGCATACTTGGGCGCCGATCCCCCGATGGGCTCGAACATGGCGGTACCCCCGGGGTTGATGTTCCCCCCGGCCGCAATCCCCAGGCCCCCCTGGATTATGGCGCCGATATCGGTAATAATGTCGCCGAACAGGTTGCTGGTCACGATCACATCAAACTGTTCCGGGTTCTTGATCATCCACATGCAGAGGGCGTCAACGTGCTGGTAGTCTATTCGCACGTCTGGATAGTCACCGTGTACCTGGCGAAAGGTCCTGTCCCACAGGTCTGATTCATAGATGAGCACGTTGGTCTTCCCGCAGAGGGTCAGTTTTTTCTTACCCCCCCTTTTCCGGCAGTACTCAAAGGCGTAGCGGATACACCGTTCCACCCCTTTCCGGGTATTGACAGATTCCTGAATGGCGATCTCGTCGGGGGTGCCTTTCTTGAAGAACCCTCCGCCCCCCGCGTACATCCCTTCGGAGTTCTCCCTCACCACCACAAAGTCGATATGCTCCGGTCCCTTCCCCCTGAGGGGTGAATCAACGCCAGGGAAAAGCACAACGGGCCGCAGGTTCACGTAGAGATCAAGCTCAAAACGAAGCTTCAGAAGGATCCCCCTCTCCAGCACACCCGGCCGCACATCTGGATGGCCGATGGCGCCCAAGAGTATGGCGTCGGCCCTCTCCAGCTCATCGATCTCATCATGGGTCAGGAGCACCCCCTCTTTCAGGTATCGCTCCCCCCCTATGGAAAAGCTTCTGAGCCGAAAATCAAGACCGAATTTTTCTGAAACCGCCTTGAGGACCTTTACGCCTTCGTCCACCACCTCGGGCCCGGTGCCGTCGCCCGGTATCACGGCAATCCCGTACTCCCTGTTCATCTCATTCCCCTCTCCCGGGCTTATCCCGGTTTTCAGGTCTCAGGGAACGTACCGCGGTCCCTGCCCGCCACATCTCAGAGTTTCTCATCTCCTCCAGCTCCCTGCCGAGACTCTCCCTGTAATCAGGGGCGCTGTTGGCCTTGAGGACTATTTCTGTCTCTTTTCCGGACACAACGCTCTCATAAAGCTCCTCAAAAAGGGGAGTTTCAGCATCCCTGAACCTGGACGCCCAGTCCAGGGCGCCCCTCTGGGCCGTGGTGCTGCAGTTGGCGAACATCCAGTCCATCCCATTCTGGGCCACGAGCCTGATAAGACTCTGGGTCAGCTCCTCCACCGTTTCGTTGAAGGCCTCGCTGGGGCTGTGGCCGTGCCTCCTGAGAGTCTTGTACTGGGCCTCCATCACGCCTGCCAGACATCCCATGAGCACGCCCCGTTCGCCGGTGAGATCACTGTAGACCTCTTTTTCAAAGGTGGTTTCAAAGAGGTACCCCGAGCCGATGGCAATGCCCACGGCAAGGGCGCGCTCCCGTGCCCGGCCGGTGGCATCCTGAAAAACCGCATAACTGGAGTTGATACCGCTGCCGGCCAGGAAGTTGGACCTCACGGTACGGCCCGAGCCCTTGGGCGCCACCAGGATTACGTCCACGTCCGGAGGCGGGACCACCCCTGTCTGATCCTTGTAGGTAACGGCAAACCCGTGTGAAAAGCCGAGGGCGTCCCCCTGGCTGAGGCACTCCCTTATCTCCGACCACAGGGCCACCTGGCCCGCGTCTGATACGAGAAACTGAACAAGGGTACCCTGTCTTGCAGCCTCTACAGGTGAAAACAGGGTCTCTCCGGGAACAAACCCATCCTTCACGGCCCGGTCCCAAGAGTCTCCACCCTCACGCTGACCCACTATTACCTTGATCCCGTTGTCCCTCATATTCAGGGCCTGCCCCGGCCCCTGTACCCCGTATCCAAGCACGGCAACGGTCTCATCCTTGAGCGCATCCCGAGCCATATCAAGGGTAAACTCATCCCTGGTGACAACATCTTCCAGTACTCCGCCAAAATCTATCTTTGCCATATCAATATCTCCTATTTCGTGCCCATCCATAAACGGCCTTTTTGCCCAATCTCTGCGTTATGCTCAAAAAATAATCCTCGGAATATCAACCATATGCCTGCGGTTATTTTTTTCGCATGCCTTGATCTTGAACAATCCCGCTACGGCGGGACTCATTTATGAATGGGCACTATTTCAGTTCGCGGCCAAGGGCCAAGGCCCCTGTCCTCACTATCTCCTTGATCCCCATCGGTTTGATAAGGTTCAGAAAGGCCCCTATCTTTCCCTCATCACCCGTCAACTCAACCGTGTAGTACTCGGTCCCCACATCGATGACCCGACAGCGGAAGATATCCACCATGCGGAGCACCTCGGCCCGGTTCTCGGGCCTGGCATGGACCTTGATCAGGGCAAGCTCCCGCTGCACAGATTCCTTCCCGGTAAAATCAACCACCTTGATCACATCCACAAGCTTGTTCAACTGTTTCTTGATCTGCTCCAACACCCCCATATCCCCCTTGGTGACGATGGTCATCCTGGAGACACGGGGTTCGGTGGTCTCAGCCACGCTCAGGCTCTCTATGTTGAAGCCCCTCCCGCTGAACAGACCCGCCACCCTCGCCAGGACTCCCGGCTGATTCTCCACCAGTACGGACAGGATATGTTTTTCATTCGTGCTATGGTTCATCGGTTTTCCCTCTCCCTCCTTCTACACCAGAAGCATCTCAGTGATGGGGGCCCCCGCGGGCACCATCGGGTAGACCAGTTCCTCCTTTTCCACGTGAAACTCCATGAGGACGAACCCCTCGGCCCCAAGGCCCTTTTTCAGCACCGGCTCCACCTCTTCAGGCCTTGAGGCCCTCAGACCCAGGGCACCATAGGCCTCGGCCAGTTTCACAAAATCAGGGGCGCATTCCATGTCCGTGCAGGCGTAACACCGGTCGTAGAAAAGCTCCTGAAACTGCCTTACCATGCCCAGGTACTGGTTGTTCAGGATGACCACCTTTACCGGGAGCCCGTACTGGACCGCGGTTGCCACCTCCTGGATGTTCATCTGGATACTCCCGTCTCCGGCGATATCCACCACAAGCTTGTCAGGCCTGGCCACCTGCGCCCCTATGGCCGCGGGAAGGCCGAACCCCATGCATCCCAGTCCCCCGGAGGTGATAAAGGAGTTGGGTTTGTCCACGTGGTAGTACTGGGCCGCCCACATCTGATTCTGCCCCACTTCCGTGGTTATGATGGCATCTCCCCTGGTAAGCCTGCACAGGGTCTCGATCACATACTGGGGCTTGATCACGTCTCCCTGCTCATAGGCAAGGGGCCTGGTGCTCTTCCATTCCTCTATCTGTGCAAGCCACGGCCCGTGGGCCTCATCCATCTGGTCCAGCTCTTCTGCCTCAAGGAGGTTGTTCAGGATCTCAAGTGCCAGCCGGCAATCCCCCACCACCGGGATACTCACGGGAACGTTCTTCCGGATAGACGAAGGATCGATGTCTATGTGGACGATCTCCGCATTGGATGCGAACGTCTCGATATCTCCCGTGACCCGGTCATCGAAACGAACACCCACGGCAATGAGAAGATCACAGCGGGACGTGGCCATATTGGCCCTGAAGGTCCCGTGCATGCCCACCATACCGAGCCAGAGCCTGTCCCTGGGCGGAAAGCCCCCGAGGCCCATGAGGGTGGTAGTAACCGGGGTCACGGTTTTTCTGGCAAGGCGCGTCAGCTCCTCAGAGCCCTTTGAAAGGACCACGCCTCCCCCCGCAAGGATCAGGGGCCTTCTGGCCTCCCTGATCAGGGGAAGGACCTTTTTCAACTGCCTCAGATTAGGCCTGTACGTGGGCTGGTAAGACCTGAGGTTGACCTCTCCGTTGGGTTTATAAGGGGCCGTCATCCCCATTATGTCTTTTGGCAGGTCTATGAGAACAGGCCCCGGTCTCCCTGACCTGGCCAGATAAAAGGCCTCTTTGACTATCCTGGCCAGGTCCTCCACATCAGTTACTATATAGTTATGCTTGGTGCAGGGCCTGGTGATTCCCAGGATATCCACCTCCTGAAAGGCATCGTTACCTATGAGCCCCCTGGGCACCTGCCCGGTCATCACCACCAGGGGAATCGAATCCATATGGGCCGTGGCAAGCCCTGTTACGGTGTTGGTGGCCCCCGGACCCGAGGTGACAAGACAGACCCCGACCTTGCCCGATGCGCGGGCATAACCGTCCGCCGCATGCACCGCCCCCTGTTCGTGCCGAACCAGATAGTGGTTCATGCCCGTCCTCACCAGCCGGTCGTAGATATCTATTACAGCCCCGCCGGGGTAGCCGAAGATGGTATCCACCCCTTCCTCTTCCAATGATCTGAGCAGAATCTCCGCCCCTGTCAGCATTTCCATAAGATCTCCATTCCATTATCCAGGAGGAGCCGTCCTTGTGCTCCTCTTCCATTGTCATAAACCAGGCCGCAGGTCCCCGAAGTTTTCCTGAACCCCATGGCTCATATCCTTCCACCGGTGCTTTTCAGGTAGTTCACAAGGCCGCCCTGTTTAAGGATTGCGCGCATGAAATCAGGAATAGGCCTGGCGGAAAAACACGTTCCGTTTCCCGTCTCCACGATCGCCCCTGTTGAAAGATCGATGGATACCCTCTTTCCCTCCCCGATCTGTTCGGCCGCCTCCTCTGATTCCAGGATGGGGAGGCCTATATTGAAGGCGTTTCTGTAAAAGATCCTCGCAAAGCCCTTTGCAACAACGGCCCCCACCCCGGCGGCCTTCATGGCCAGGGGGGCCTGCTCCCTGGAAGACCCGCATCCGAAATTGACCCCGGCCACCACAACGTCTCCAGGACTCAAATCCCTGACAAACTCGGGCCTGAGATCGGCGAAACAGTGTTTGGCAAGTTCATCCCTGTCAGACACGTTCAGGTATCTTCCCGGAATGATGAGATCGGTATCCACATGATCCCCAAAGCACCAGGCCCTGCCTACTATTTTCATCCTTAATTGCCCTCCATACTCAGGGCCAAAGCCGGCCCCGAAGACTCGTTCTTGCTGGTTTTTACAGCTCCGCGGGCGAGGCGATCCGTCCCTCAACCGCCGAGGCCGCGGCAACAACCGGACTGGCCAGATAGACCTCACTCCCCGGGTGCCCCATGCGGCCCATGAAATTCCTGTTGCTCGTGGAAAGGGCACGCTCCCCCTCTGCCAGAATACCCATATGTCCCCCCAGACAGGGGCCACAGCAGGGTGGACCGATCACTGCCCCGGCATCCAGGAAGGTCTGGATGATTCCCTCCTCTATGGCCTCCCTGTAGATGAGCGGGGACCCCGGGATAACGATGAACCTGATCCCGACGGCCACCCTCCGCCCTTCCAGGAGCACGGCCGCATCCCTCAGGTCCTCCAGCCGGCCGTTGGTGCATGAGCCCAGGAAGACCTGGTCAAGGGGAACCGTACCGATCTCGTCTATGGGCCTCACCCTGTCAGGTGAATGGGGGAGCGCCACCTGGGGCCCCATATCATCCACCCTTATTCTGAACTCCTTTTCGTAAACCGCATCAGGGTCACTCTTAAAAAATATGCCGGTTCGGTCGGACCTGCCTGCCATATACTCTTCGGCAATCCCGTCAGGTTCAAAAATCCCGTTTTTGGCCCCTGCCTCCACCGCCATGTTGGCCATTGTAAGACGATCGCTCATAGAAAGCTCTCCCACCACCTCTCCTGTGAACTCAAGGGCCCGGTAAACGGCCCCTGAAACCCCTAAGAGACCGAGTGTGTGAAGGATCAGGTCCTTTCCTCCCACCCAGGGAGGGAGGACTCCCTCGTATATGAGTCTTATGCTCGAGGGCACCTTAAGCCAAGTCATTCCCGTGGCCATGATGGCGCCCAGGTCGGTACTCCCCACCCCCGTTGAAAAGGCCCCGAGGGCCCCGTAGGTGCACGTATGGCTGTCCGCCCCTATGACCAGCTCGCCGGGTACCACGAGGCCCTTTTCCGGCAGGATAACGTGCTCAATGCCCGCCTGGCCCAGTTCAAAGAAATGTCTTATCCCGTGCCTTTGGGCAAACTCCCTGGTCAGTTTCACCTGTTGTGCAGACTGCATATCCTTGTTGGGCACAAAATGGTCGGGGACAAGTGCTATTTTTTCCTTGTCAAAAACCTGACCTGTTCCCAGACCCTCAAAAACCTCTATGGCCAGGGGCGCTGTTATGTCGTTGGCCAGGGCCAGGTCCACGTTCACCCTCACCAGTTCGCCCGGGCTCACGTTATCTTTTCCCGCGTGGGCAGCAAGAATCTTCTCGGTTATTGTCATGGCCATGGCGTATCATCCCTTTTTCTTCGCAGGTCTTAACCATTCCCTCCTCTGTCAGCGGAGGGCGTCATCGGGCGAGAGTCTCGGATTTTTGTTCATATAATCCAGACGGTTAAGCCCGTTCACATAGGCC
>DREN01000199.1 GCA_011051075.1 Deltaproteobacteria bacterium
ACCATGAGGATATTGGGTAAAAATAGTGAGGACGATTGCATGAAGTCATTGCAAGATAACTGCGGCGTATTTGGTTTATATTCAGACACTGAATGTGCTCATGAGATTTTTCAGGGTATTGATTTTCTCCAACACCGGGGACAGGAGTACTGGGGCATTTCCACTTTTAACAAAAGCGTCCATCAGGTCACCCATTATGGAAAGGCAGCCGGGATATTATCTCATGAGGAGTTGAAATATCTGAAGGGAACATGGGGCATAGGGCATGTGAGCCTGTGGGAGCGACAGCCAGTCAGATGGCAGTGCCAACTGGGAGAGGTTGCAGTGGCATTCAGCGGCAACGTGCTGAATGCCGATGAGCTAATTGCAGAAATGAAGGCCCGTGGCAAGTCCTTCTATCACGGGTACAACATTGAAGTCATTTCCAAAATCATTATAGAAGAGAAAGATGTGGTGATTGGCATTCACACCCTTGCCAGAAAGGTCAGGGGGGCCTATTCCATTGTGGTCTTGACAAAGGATGGTATCTATGCGGCCCGGGATATCTATGGCTTCCGACCGCTCATTTTGGGGCAGGGTCCGGGCAGGTGTGCTGTCGCATCAGAGTCACGGGCCCTTCAGAACCTTGAAATGGAGATCCATCGAGATGTACTTCCAGGGGAAATTGTTCTGATCAATGACAAGGGCTTTCAGAGCGTGGCACAGCTTGATTCCCCGCGCAAGGCCCATTGTGCCTTTGAGTGGGCCTATACAGCCAGTCTGGATTCCATCATAGACGGCGTCTATGTCCAGGAGGCCCGGAACAACCTGGGTGAAAGCCTGGCACAGCGAGATATTGAGGAAGGAGGCATCGAGGCTGACATAGTGGCGGCAGTGCCCATGTCGGGAATCGGTCATGCCCTTGGGTATCACAAGCGATCAAAGATCAACTACCAGGAAGTGTTCCTCTATCATCGATACGCTGACCGGAGCTATACGCAGTCGACTCAGTTAGCCAGGGAAAAGATGGCCAAACGCAAGCTGTCCATCTTACCTTATGCAGTTAAAGGCAAACGGATTGTCCTGTGCGATGATTCTATTGTCCGGGGTACACAGATCCTTCATAAGGTTAGGGACCTGAAAAAGGCAGGGGCAAAAGAGGTCCATGTACGCATTGCCTGTCCGCCTCTCATGTGCCCATGTGATTTTGGTATCTCTACCCGCAGTCATGAAGAACTGGCAGCCAGACGCTATTTTAAATCCGGTGATATCACGTCCATGAAACAGCTAAGAGATCTAGAGACCTGGATAGCCAAAGAGATCAGCGCGGACTCTGTGAAATATAACAGCCTCGATGCGTTTGTTGCAGCCATGGGGATTCCAAAAGAGGACCTCTGCTTGATGTGCTTTGATGGAAAAAGCCCGACTAAGACACAATGAAATCGGAAGAAATCAAAACCATATCAAGCGAAAGTTATCTAGATGAAATCATAGACTCGGGCTGGACGATAGTGGGACCCAGAAAGGACCCACAGAAAGATCTGCGCTTTGCAAAGAACTTCTTTAAACGCAATATGGAATTCGTCCCTGAGCATGTTTTGGAGACTGACGGTTTCAAGGTCGTTCTACCAAGCCCATTCTCGCGTGGCCATCAACTTATGTTTAAAGACGAGGGACAATTGATCCGCTACACCAGAAGCCAGTACACGCTCATCTCGGGCGACGATGAAATCCCTCTCTATGTCATCCTGGACGAAGACAAGACAGATTTGTAGCATTTTGTTCTTTTTGTAACCGTTCGCTAACCCCGAACCTTGAACCTCTGAACCTCTACTATTAATTCCTGATATGCCGGAAGACATAAGAGATAAACCATATCTGCTTCATAAAGATATACTGGGACTGAACTTTATCAGAGACCCTGGTATTTATCTCTATAGGAGGCATTATCGTTCAGGTTTGCGCTCCTATATCATGCAGGTATTAAACCCGGAGGATGTTGAAAAGGAAAATAAGGGGATCATCATTGATGGGTTGAGGTGGTATCCGAGGGCCGAGCCGTTAAAGATGTTGAGGATATTCAGAAAAAGATTCAACACACTGGAAGACGCTGAGGAAGAGCTGAAGAGAGTTAAAATCATTCAAACCTACCTGGCCTCTGATTATCTCGCCAGGCCCGGGGAGTTTCTCGTGGATTATTCAAGGCATGGGAAATGCGAGATCCTTCTTTGCGGTTTACAGGAGTATGTGCAAGGTCAGATATTGGACCCGTGGGGTCTATTGAACAGAGACCATTTGGCTTCACTTCGGTATGACATGGGTTTTGACAATACTGAGGGCTCAGCCAGGATAAGCGACCAATGGATACACGGTGTTCGGGAAAGGGCTGACAATTTCATAAAAAAACTGAAACAAATGATTGCGGAGACGGGTCGTGTCCCGGATCTTGCGGGTGCAGGGAACCTTATCCTGACACGGCCCGGAAATATCAAGCTAGTGGATATCAACAATGTCTCCAGGGTCTCGTTCGATTCGATCATCAGCCTTGATGACAGAGGCTACCCAATCTGTGATAAATCGATTGAGGCCCTCTCCCTCATTGAACAAAAACTGCTTGGCAGATCTTCACTCAGAACTGATCCTATTTATGACACGTTCCTTGATCCTGAAAGAATGAAAGAAGTCAGGGCATTAGATGAGGAGTTTCAGCTCTCCATGGCGCCCGCCATGTCCTGGCCAGGATCATCCTGACTATGCCGCATTGTGAGAACGGTTGCTGGATACTGGATATATGCTTTGCCATAACTGATCCCTGTCCAGGTCATTGATTGGTTCTGTGTCATCCATAGTTGACAATATATAGATATATAGCTATATAATTTATTATGAATAAATCGATGAAAAAGACATCCAGGTGTCTCAAGGCCGTTGCCGACCCGACCAGGTTAAAAATCCTTAAGCTTCTCCAACATCGTACATCTTGTGTGTGTGAGCTGACCAGCGTTTTGGGTCTTGCCCAGCCCACGGTATCGCGCCATCTGCGAGTGCTGGAAGATGCGGGTTTTGTTGAGTCTGAGCGTAGAGGGCTCCGAATGGATTACATGCTTACCGGAGATGATGCTCCGCCCATGGTAAGGCAACTCATGAGACTGGTGGAGAAGTGGCACGAAGACGATCCGGAGATCAAGATCCTGAGGGATCACCTGGATGTAACGGTAGCTGAGATATGTGGCAGTGTTCCTGCGAAAGAGAATCATGCCTCATCTCAACCTGGAAGATCTGGATATTCGTCATGTTGAAGACCTTGATTCTGAGCCAGGCGCTCAAGAAGCAGATCCTCGCAATCTTTGTGTGGATCATGACAGGAACGATTTTTTCCGCTGTTTTGGGTACTTGCTTTTCC
Source organism: Deltaproteobacteria bacterium (assembly GCA_011051075.1). Classification (GTDB taxonomy): domain Bacteria; phylum Desulfobacterota; class DSM-4660; order Desulfatiglandales; family Desulfatiglandaceae; genus Desulfacyla. The sequence goes on from DREN01000199.1 coordinate 3,383, forward strand.
TTTGCTGGAGATTCCCTTACCCTGGACCAGGCAATTCAGATCGCCCTTCATGAAAATCCCCTCCTTTCAAAAAGCCAGAACGAGTTAGTTGCTTCGGAAGAGGCCGGAAAAGGGGCTAGAGGAAGGCTTCTTCCGCAGATAAGCGGTTATACTGATTATTCAAGGCTGAGCGATCCTGCCGTGGTAGTCCCAATCAAAAGCTTCGGGGGTATGCCTCCTACCTTCAGCAGAGACCAATACAGGGCGGGGATCACCGTTAAAATACCCCTATATGAAGGAGGACGTCTCTGGACCCAGATCTCCATAGCGAAGTTTTCAAAGATGATATCAGAGGCGAATCTACGATTCACCACCCAGGACGTGATCGCCAACGTAACCAACATATTTAACCGCATCCTTTACATTAAATCCCTTGTAAAGGCTCAGGAAGAGACCCTTTCCGCCCTTGAAAAGGCAAGAGACGATGCAGAGGTAAGGCTCAAAGTAGGAAGGATTGCCCCTGTTGATCTTATGCGGATTGAGACCCAGGTGGCTGCGCAGAGGCAGTCCCTTATAGAAAGCCGGGAAGACGAGAGACGTTCAAGGCAGACCTTGGCGCTTCTTCTTGGAAGGGACCCTTCCTCCGAGCCAGATACGATAGGTACCCTTTCACCACCTGACACAGCGGCAGTACAAGGTACAGAGGCTCAACTCGAAGAGGCCATAAAAAATCGTCCGGATGTCCAGAGGGCCTTAAGGGAAGTCAGGCGTGCCGAGGCCAATGTGAGGCTCGTAAAGGGACTCCACCTCCCTTCACTGGACCTCGTTGGGGATTATGGAAGACGAGCGGGAAGCGGCTTTGAGGGAGACGAAGAGGTCTGGTCAGGCGGTATTACCGTGAATCTTAACATCTTCAGTGGAGGCGTCATATCTGCCCAGGTAAGGGAGGCGGAGGCAAAACTCCTTGCCGCAAAGGAGGGCCTCCGTGAGGCCGGGCTGAACGGACGCACCGAGGTCCTGCATGCCATTTCATCGGTGCGGGAGGCAAGGCACCGTTTTCAGGTAGCAAGGTCCGTAACATCCACGGCCAGGGAGACATTCCGCATAGAGGATTTGAAATACCGAACCGGGGCAGGGACTATCACAGACAGCCTCCTTGCCCAGTCCGCATGGCTTACCGCCAGGGCCAGCGAGCTTTCCGCCATGTATGATATGCAAAAGGCGGTTGTGGATTATAAGTTGGCAGCGGGCTCCATTGACAAAGGACTTAAGAATATGATGAGTCGAGATTGCAGAAAATGTCAAAGAAAATCATCGGAATAATTGTTGCTCTGTTAATGATAGCGGGCGGCGCGATGCTAGTAAAGTATAAAAAGGCGCAGCTTGCCAGGGTCCCTCTCCCTAAAAAGGCGATCATTTCTGTCCATGTAGCCGAAGCCGGATATGGGACGTTTCACGAAAAAAAACGCTTTCTTGGCACTGTCATGCCAAAGATATCCGCTGATATCGCCCCCAGGGTTACAGGCCACTTGGTGGAAGTGCGCGTGAGGGAAGGCGCCCTGGTAAAAAAAGGAGATCTCCTGGCCCTTTTGGATGACAGGCCTGAAAGGGACAAGGTGGCTGAGCTTAGGGCCTCTCTTGCCGCAGCTAAGACCGCCTTTTCAACACAGGAGGCCATCTACCAGCGGGATAAAAGACTTTTTTCCGCAAAGGCCATAAGCCAGGAGGCCCTGGATCAGTCTCACGCCACAAGGGATAATGCAAAGGCGCAGGTGATTGCCCTTGAAAAAGCGCTTCATACAGCCAGGACGGACCTTTCCTATACCCGGCTTTATGCCCCGTTTTCAGGGGTTGTGACCGGGCGTCTGGCCGATCCCGGAGACCTGGCGTTGCCAGGGAAGGCCGTTGTTTCAATGGAGGAGCCGGATAAGGGTTATTATGTCTCAGCAAGGGTGCCGCAGGGCCTGTTTCCGTCTCTCAAGATAGGAGGCAGGGCGTTTATACAGAGGGATAATGGAAGGAAAGAGGCCTCACTAAAAGGGGCGATCAGCCGGATACACCCGGCGGTACATGAGGCGACTCTTGCCACAGTAGAGATCGACATGAAAGAAAGGCCCTTTGATCTCCCTTCAGGGGCCGCCGTAGACGTAGACCTGGTGACCAGGACAATTAAGGGTTGGCAGGTGCCGGCGCGGGCGCTCCTTGAAAACGTAGACGTCACCTATCTGTTTGTAGTGAGGGAAAACAGTACCGTTCATGTCGTCAAAGTTGATGTTCTGGCCAAAGGGCCTGAAGAGGTGGTGGTTAACGGCAGACTTAAAAAAGATCTCAGGGTTGTGGTGGCTCAGGAAAGCGGACTTTTGAGGCTTCATGAGGGTCAAAAAGTCAGAATAATGCCGGCCCCGGGCAAGGAAATGAATACAAAAGTACTCCAGAAAAACAGATTTGCCGTATTATGACGGACAGCGGGACATCAAAGACATTTGTTGAGAGGTTCCTTGAAAGGCCCCATCTTATAGCCTCTCTTATCTTTCTTGCAGTGGCCCTTGGGTTCATAGGCTTTAAGAGTATGCCACTCAACCTCTTTCCGGATGCCAACTACCCTGTTATCTCTGTCATAATCTCCTGGCCGGGGGCGTCTGCGGATGACGTTGAGGACAAGGTGACCCGTATCGTGGAAAAAGAGCTTGCCACGGTGGATTTGGTCAGGAAGGTACGCTCAGTGAGCCAGGACGAAATGGCCGCTGTGAGCGTCGAGTTTGAATACAAAAAAGGGCTCGATGCCGCGGCAACCGACATAGCGAATGCCCTTAAAAGGATAGGGTCCAAACTCCCGCCGGATATCCGGCCTTCCAGGATATTCAGGGTAAGCGACGCCACCACACCTGTCTTCACACTGGCGATTATCCCTAAAAAAGAAAGTCATCTGGATTTGGCCAAGGTGCGCCAGCTCGCTGACAACGAGATCAGGGAAGACTTCCTGAGGAT
>DREN01000298.1 GCA_011051075.1 Deltaproteobacteria bacterium
GAGCATACTCTGGCTTGCCAATACCCTTGTTAAGTAGAGTAGGCAGTAGGGAGTAGGGAGTAAGCTGTAGGGAGTAAGCAGTAGGGAGTAGGGAGTAAGCAGCGAATATTCAATCCCGTGCATCGCGGGATCAATAGTCAATATTCAATTCAAAGGGTCAGGGGAGGTCTTAACGTGTTAAAACCTGGAAAGACCTACGACGAGGTGTACAACTCCTTTCAGTGGGAGATTCCCGAGTTCTACAACATGGGCGTGGATATCTGTGACAAGTGGGCCCATCAGAGATACCGGCTGGCCCTCATCTATGAAGATGAAGGGGGCCGGGTGGAAAAGTACTCCTTCTATGACCTGAAAAAGCTTTCAAACGCCCTTGCCAATGGACTCAGGGAAAGCGGGATAGAACGGGGGGACCGGGTGGGGATCCTCCTGCCCCAGTCACCTGAGGCGGGGATCGCCCACATCGCCCTGTACAAGATGGGAGCGGTTGTAATCCCCCTGTTCACACTCTTCGGCACCGATGCCCTGGAGTACCGCCTGTCAAACAGCGAGGCCAGGGGGGTTGTGACCGACGAGGTGAACCTGCCCAAAGTAATGGAGATACTGGATCGGCTCCCCCACCTCAAGACGGTCATCCTGACCCGGGGCAAGCCCCCTGACAATGTCTTCAACTTCTGGGATATGGTGGATAGGGGCTCAACCACCTTTGAGCCGGTCCAGACCAGGGCGGAAGATCCCGCCTTCATAAGTTATACATCCGGGACCACTGGCCCCCCCAAGGGCGCCTACCACGCCCACCGTGTTCTCCTGGGGCACCTTCCCGGCATCCAGTTTCCACACAACTTCTTTCCAGAGGAGGACGACCTCTTTTGGACCCCGGCCGACTGGGCGTGGATGGGTGGATTCATGGACGTGCTGCTCCCGAGCTGGCATTACGGTATCCCGGTGGTGGCCCATCGTGCCAAGAAATTCGATCCTGAAGAGGCCTTTCATCTCCTTGCAAAGCATGGCATCAGAAACGCATTCATGCCGCCCACGGCGCTCAAGATGATGCGGCAGGTCCAGGATCCCCGGGCCCGTCACGACTACTCCATGCGCACCATAGGGAGCGGCGGGGAATCCCTTGGTGAAGAACTCCTCGCCTGGGGCAGGGAGGTGATGGGGCTCACCATAAACGAGTTTTACGGCCAGACAGAGGTTAATCTGGTGATCGGGACCTGCTCCCAGGTCATGGAGGTAAGACCCGGCTCCATGGGTAAGGCCATCCCCGGTCACAGGGTGGAAGTAGTGGACGAATCGGGCGTGCCCGTCCCGGCCGGAACCGTTGGTGAGATCGCCATCAGGCGGCCTGATCCGGTCATGTGCATTGAATACTGGAAAAACCCCGCGGCGACCCGGGACAAGTACCTGAACGACTGGTGGCTCACGGGAGATTTGGCCAAAAAAGATGAAGATGGGTACTTCTGGTTCGTGGGGAGAAAGGATGATCTTATAACCAGCTCCGGTTACCGCATAGGACCGGCCGAGATAGAGGACTGCCTGATGAAGCATCCGGCAGTCGGGATGGTGGCGGTTGTGGGGAGCCCCGACAAGGTGAGGACCGAGGTTGTCAAGGCCTTTATCATACCCAAAGCAGGGATAACCCCCGGCCCTGAGGTGGAAGAGGACATAAAGAAATTCGTAAAGGTCAGGTTGGCTGCCCATGAATATCCCAGGGAGATCGAGTTCGTGACCGAGCTTCCCATGACGAACACGGGAAAGATTATACGACGGGAGTTGAAGGCCCTGGAGATAAAGAGAAAATCCGGCGCCTGACATTTCCCATCCGGGAGCCCTGAAGGGGGGCTATGCAGGCAGGGGCGGTCCTGCGGTGGTTAACCGGACACACCGGCAGCATAGAGGTATGGCGCCGGGACGTGAAAGCCTGAAAAGAAAATAATGAAAGGCCGGGATGCCCTAAAGATTAAGGCGCCGGCTTCAGCGGTATGAATTTATTTTGAGTGACCCCTAAGGAAGACGGACAATCAGGACGGGCTTCTTGCATCTCTTGAGTACCCGCCTGGAGGTGCTTCCCACCAGCCTGTCGGCCAGGGGTCCGAGCCCGCGGGCCCCCATGACAACCAGATCGCATCCCGATTCCCTCACCTGCTTCATGATCTCTTCAGCAGGGTGCCCCACCTTGACGACTATCTCATCCGTAATAAAGGGACATGCGGGCATCTCGGAACCTACCTCGTCACAGAACCCCTGGACGCGCTCCCTTGCCTTTTCCAGGACCTTTTCCGTGTTTTCCTGCACCAGTTTTTCCCATTTTTCCTCTCCAAGGACGTTTATCATGAGACTGTCCCTGAAGGGGGAGATGTCTTCCAACACGTGAAGAAAGGTGATCCCTGCCCCGTATCGATTTGCAAGACTGGCCGCATACCCTAAGGCGTGGCGGGCATTTTCTGAGAGGTCTGTGGCGTAAAGGATTTTCTTGATCTCGGGAATCATTCTTTCACCTCCTGTTAAGGGCTTTAGTTTGTCACTTCCGATGCCGAAAAGGCCTGTCCATAGCTCTTCAGTATAGACTTAAAGTTCTTATGGTTCAAGGAAAAATATGATATAGTGAAGATCTGGACCTGGAAATACGGAGATTGGGAGGAACCCCCATAGGGCCATACCAGTGGAGGAAACGGATCATGTCCGAGACCACTCAAATCGTAGTGGGCGTCATTGTCCTGATAGTAGTGTACATCCTGACCCGGCAGTTCCATGCCTGGCAGATGAGACGGGCCTATACCACGGTGCTGAAGGATCTTAGACAGAAAGAGGCCTTTGATCCGTCATCGGCGGTGGAACTCCCGTACGCCAAGGTGCGTATTTTCAGGGTGGGCACCAGAGATTACAGGCCAAAGGCGGTCCAGTATATGACCGAGACAGGCGTTGCAGCCATGACCGACGACGGCAGATACTACCTGACAGGGAGCAAGGGAAGATAGGCCCTGCGGGACGGGTGATTGAAATTCGATAAGGGCTCACGTGCCGAGGATTGGAAAAGCGCGGGGATGTTTCTTCTTTAGGCTTGCCCGTTTTTTCATTTTCCTCTATCTTCGCCCTATGTTTTCAAGAAAGGGAACTTATCATGGCCGATAGAATCGCAAAACTCCTGTACGGGGAAAAGACCGTTGATCTGGAGCTTCCCCGAACCGCAACCCTTCTGGAGATGAAACCGCTCAAGGGGCTTGAAGATCCTGAAGGCGCCGTGTGCCGGGCCCTTGAGGAACCCGTTGAAAGCCCTCCCCTTTCCGAGTTAGCCAGGGGGAGAAAAAATGCCTGCGTGGTAGTCTCAGACTTTACCCGTCCCGTTCCCAACAGGATCATTCTACCCCCGTTGCTAAAAGTCCTGGAGCAAAACGGCATTGGAAGAGACAGGATCACCATCCTTATAGCCACCGGGATGCACAGGCCCAACCTCGGTGCGGAACTGGAGCATCTGGTTGGCCGGGAGATCATGGATAACTACCCTATCGTCAACCATTACTGCCGGAAATCCGGGGAGTACCGGAAGATAGATGAGATAGACGGGGCACCCATCGAGATCAACAACCACTACCTGGACGCAGACCTTAAGATCCTTACGGGTCTGATCGAGCCCCACTTCTACGCGGGCTACTCAGGCGGACGCAAGGCCATCCTGCCCGGCATCTCCAGTCTCGAGACCATGAAGTTCATGCACTCCTTCAAGATGATCGATCACCCAAAGGTAACCAACTGTGTGCTTCAGGGAAACCCCTTTCACGAGTACGGCATCAGGGTAACGGAACTGGCTGGCGCGGATTTTATCCTCAACGTGGTAATCAATAAGCAAAGGGATATCGCGGGCGTGTTCGCCGGCCACTACGACCGTGCCCATCTGGCCGGCTGCGACCTGGTTTACGAGCATTCTGCAGTCAGGCTTGACAAAAGGTTCGACATGGTGGTCACCTCGGGCGGTGGCTATCCCCTTGACGCCACATTCTACCAGATCTCAAAGGCCCTTGTTTGCTCCATGAATATCATGAAGAAAGGGGGGCCCATTGTCGTTGCCTGCGAGTGCAGGGAGGGTCTCGGCAATCCGGAGTTTTGCGAGATTATGCGCTCCGGGTGCGGCTATCAGAGCTTCTGCGAAAGATATTCCGACCCGAAGGATTTCGTCATTGACCAGTGGTGCGCTCAGAACATCTACCAGGCCACAGACCACGCGGGTCCCATATACGTGTACTCATCCGGGCTTTCAGACACTGACATCAGGGCTATGGGCATGATCAAGATCGACGATGTGCAGGAGACTCTTGATAATCTGATTCAAAGGCACCCGAACACAATCGTGGTTCCTGAAGGGCCGTACGTGGTTGGGATGGTTTCTTGAGGATCAGATTGCGGCATGGATTTCTTCCTCGTTCAAGGAGTTATTTTCCATAAGGCCCAACCAATAATTCCTCCACCTTCCGCAACACCTACCCAAGGGGAGGTACTGTTAAAGATCAGATGGGAAAAACGAAGAAAAATCGATAACGCTTTAGCAAAGAACAAAAGGAAAAGCTTTGCGACTTTGCGTAAGATTATGTTCTTTTCAACTTGCGTTATATCACCACCTCTGCGCCGACTTTGACGTTTCCCTGCGCAACGGAGATCCCGCCTTGATTCCTTTAGGGGTAGATGATACGGATATTTTTTAACCTAATAACTCGAGTATGGAACCTATGCTGATCATTGCGGAAAGAATAAACTCCTCCCGGAGATATATCGCGGAGGCCGTTTCCTCTAAGAACAGGGGATTTATCGAGAGCGAGGCCAAGGCCCAGGCAGAGGCCGGCGCCGACTATATTGACGTGAACGCCGGGACCTTTGTGGGGGAAGAGGTGGAACACCTGAAATGGCTCGTTGAGGTGGTTCAGGGGGTAACAGACCTTCCCCTCTCCATTGACAGTCCTGATGCCGAGGTAATCAGGGAAATACTCCCCCTGGTGGATAAGACCCCCATGATCAACTCCATAACCCTTGAGCCGGCGCGGATGGAAGGTATTCTGCCCCTGGTGAAAGAGCACGGGGCAACGGTTATCGGCCTGTGCCAGTCAGAAGATACCATGGCCGAGACTTCGGACGAGAAGGTGCGGCTCGCCCGTGAACTTGTAAAGGAGGTAACCGGGGCGGGTATCCCGTTGGACAGTCTCTATATCGATCCCCTGGTGTACCCTGTGGCCACAAATCCCAGGTCTGCCCTTGCTGCCATTGAGGCGATTGAAAGGATCATGGGAGAATTCCCCGGCGTCCATACCACCTGTGGTCTCACAAATGTCTCCTACGGGATCCCGGATAGAAAACTCGTTAACCGGACCTTTCTCACGGCGGCCATATGCCGTGGACTGGACTCGGCCATCCTCGATCCAACTGACAAACAGCTCTACGGGGCCTTGAAGGCGTCACTGGTAATAGCCGGAAGGGATGAATACTGCATGGGCTATATTACCGCCTTCAGGGAAGGTCGGTTCGAGTAATCAGCGTTTGGTTTTTTCAACTGCTTCCGATTTCCGCTCAACCGTGAAGCTTTAAACCCGTGAACGCGTAACATTGGAGAAAGGAGGTGTGTTTCTACTATCGGCAGACGTTTTGAAGTTTAAGTAATGACCCGATAAATGCAGGTACCCAGATGAAAATGAAAAGACATTCGTGGCGGTTTTGATCCTGACTGTTGTGGCCACCTTCCTGATAACCCCCGCCTTTGCCGCGGACAAACCGATCAAATGGAAGGCACAGGCCCTGTGGAGTGCGGCCGAGTTGTCGTACAAGACATTCGTTGATCTTTGTGCCAGGATAAAGGTCTTGACCAACGGGCGATTGGAGATCACCCCCTATCCCGCGGGGGCAGATCTACCGGGCCAATCTGCCCTACCTGTGGCTTACCGTTCTTGCTCTGGCCCTGACGGTAGCCTTTCCGGAATTGTCCTTGTGGCTGCCAGGTATGATGCTGAAATAAGGGTTTTTGAAACTTGAAACTGGAAATTTAAAATCGGGGAGAACGGATCAAAATTGAATACGTTCATTAACAGCACAAAAGCATGACGGCCAAATTTCCAATCCCGCCCCGCGGGACTATCTTCTAATTCCCTCGTTCCGTGAACAGGTACACATTTTCTAAAAGGAGATTATACGTCGTGAAATCGACATCGTGCAACCTGGTCATGTCCGCCCTGTACAAGGGTATGAAGGGAGACCGGCCCCCGGCCGGAAACCCTACTTCCGTCGTGTGTCACGGACTGATGGATGCCTGCGGCATATCCTTTCCCCAGGCCCACCTTGAGCCCCAGGCCATGGC
>DREN01000151.1 GCA_011051075.1 Deltaproteobacteria bacterium
GAAGGCTGAAACATAGGTCCTTGAAACAACCGGACAGGGCCCGTTCCCCGCTTCCGGGAGGGCCGGAACCGAGGGCCCTGATTGTGGGCCTGGGCAGGTCGGGGATCTGGGCCGCCCGGTACCTGGCGGCAGAGGGGGCCCGTGTGACCGTGACCGATATCAGGGATAAATCGGAATTTGATCCCGTAATATTGGGGGAACTCATGGAGGCGGGGGTTGAATTAGAGGCAGGGGGACACAGGGAAGAGACCTTTTTACGGGCCGACTTTATCGTCCTCAGCCCCGGGGTGCCCCATGATGCAGGACCGGTCAGGTCGGCAGTGGAAAAAAAGATCCCGGTATTTGGGGAGATGGAACTGGCCAGCCGCTTTGTTAAGGCCCCCATAATCGCGGTAACCGGTACCAACGGAAAGACCACGGTCACCACCTTTATAGGACGTATGCTTGAAAACGCCGGATTCAGGGTTTTCTTGGGTGGCAATATCGGGACCCCCCTGGCGGCCCATGTGGCAGAGGGACAGGAGGTGGACTATCTGGTGCTGGAGGTAAGCAGCTTTCAACTGGACACGATCCAGTCCTTCTCCCCCCTTATATCCATAATCCTGAACATATCCCCCGATCACCTGGAGCGCTACCCTGATTATGATGCCTATGTGCGCTCAAAACTGAGGATTTACGAAAATCAGGGTCCTGGACAGTATCTGATTATGAACCACAACGATCAGACACTCTCCTCCATCAGGCCCCGGTCCGGTGTTTCCCTCCTGGCCTACGGGCTCGAGAAAAAAGAGGGACTCCACGCCTTTTTAGAGGGCGACATGATCAGCGCAGGGCTGCCCCCCCCAAAAATGGAAAGCTTCAGCCTGGACCAATTCATCCTGCCCGGTGCCCACAATCGGGAGAATCTCCTTGGCGCCGTTCTTGCGGGTATGGTGTTGGGGGTTGATCCTGCAGCGATCCAGAAGACCATAAACCGGTTCAAGGGCCTGCCCCACAGGCTCGAATATGCGGGAACAAAGAGGGGCGTGCTCTTTTACAACGACTCCAAAGCGACCAATGTGGACGCGGCAATAAAGGGTGTAAGGAGCTTCAACCGGCCCCTGATCCTTGTTGCGGGAGGCCGCCACAAGGGGGCCGATTACGCCCCCCTGGTAAGGGCCTGTGCCAGCAGGGTGAAAGGGGCCGTCTTTTTGGGGGAAGCCAGGGAGATCCTGGCGGAATCTTTCAGAGGCACGGTCCCATTCTCCTTTGCCCGAACCATGGAAGAGGCTGTATCCAGTGCATTTTTGGCGGCCGATGAGGGGGATGTGGTTCTCCTGTCTCCCGCATGTTCGAGCTTTGATATGTTTTCCGACTACCGGCACAGGGGCCGTGTCTTCAGAGAGGCGGTCGAGGCGCTGTCCAATGGCTGAAAAGGCAAAAACAGACTCCGGGTACGATTTCATGATTCTCATCCCTGCTATCCTGCTCATCTCCCTGGGTCTTATCGTTGTTTACAGTGCCAGTTCCAACCTGGCGGAACATCGCCTGGGGGACAGTTATTTCTACCTCAAGAGGCAGTCGATCTTCTGCGTCATGGGGATCGGCCTCATGTTGCTCACAAGGTATATCCCCTGCACCCTGTACCTGAAGGCGGTCTATCCCCTGCTTCTCATAAGCGCCTGTCTTCTGGCCCTCCTCTACGTGCCCGGTTTGGGACGCAAGGTGGGCGGGGCCTGCAGGTGGCTGGGCCTGGGCAGCTTCTCCTTTCAGCCCTCTGAGTTTGCCAAGTTCTCCCTGACCGTATATATGGCCTACTCCATGTCCAAGAAGGGCAAGCTCATGGGATCGTTCTCCAAGGGCCTTTTTCCCCATCTCCTGATCGCCGGGACCTTTGTCATCCTTATCGTGCTCCAGCCCGACCTGGGCACGGCAGTGATCATAACCGCCTGGACCCTCATGCTCCTCTTTGTGGGAGGAGTAAGGGTGCTGCACCTCTTAGCGATCCTGCTCCTGACGGCCCCGGTCTTTATCTATCTGGTCTGGCACGCAGATTACCGGCTCAAGAGGTGGCTGGCCTTTATCAACCCCTGGGACGATCCCCAGGGTATCGGATTCCAGATAATACACTCGTTCCTGGCCTTCGGGTCCGGGGGCCTGTTCGGGGCGGGTCTGGGCAACAGCAAACAGAAGCTCTTCTACCTGCCCGAACCCCATACGGATTTTGCCCTCTCCATCATGGGGGAAGAACTGGGTCTTATGGGGGTGGCCACGGTTATCCTCTTATTCGGAATCCTTATCACAGGGGGCATAAGGGTTGCCCTCAAGGCCAGGGACCTTTACAGCGCCTACCTGGCCCTTGGGCTCACCTGCTTCATCGGGCTTCAGGCCCTGGTGAACATGGGAGTGGTGATGGGTCTGCTCCCCACAAAGGGGCTGACCCTTCCCCTGATAAGCTACGGGGGGTCGTCCCTGTTGATAACTCTCATAAGCGTTGGGGTTTTGTTGAATATATCGTCGCGGAGTTGACCATGGTCGCAAGAGGCACCCCGGAAGACCGTCGGAAGAGTCGGCCTGTCAGGTCTGATCCCTGGAAAACAGGCGGAGCATCTCTTGCAGGTTATAAACTGTCAGTGCCCGGCATGGGTGGTCACGAAGGATGGTCCGCATGGGGAATCAAGGGGGAAGGGTCACCTCCCGGTTTAGTCTGATAATAGCAGGGGGAGGCACCGGAGGACATCTCTTCCCTGGCATAGCCGTGGCAAGGGAGGTCCGAAGGAGATTTGACCGTGCAGAGATCCTGTTCGTAACAGGACGTCACCCGCTGGCATCGGAGATCATGTCTCCCATGGCAGGAGAGTTCAGTACCGCCTCCATTGACGTGGAGGGTATGAAGGGCAGGGGATGGAAAAAGGGAATGATGGTGATGATGAAACTCCCCACGAGCGTGCTGCAGTCCATGTCTGTGATCAGGCGGTTTTCACCCTCCTTTGTCCTGGGAGTGGGGGGGTATTCGGCCGGCCCCCTTTGCGTGGCGGCCAGGCTTCTGAAAATACCCACGGCGATCCATGAGCAGAACTCCTTTCCCGGCCTCACCAACCGCCTGCTCTCCAGATTGGTTGACCGCATATTCATCTCCTTTGAGGAAAGCAGGCCCCACTTCGGGAAAAAGATGGCGGTCCTTACGGGTAATCCGGTCCGGCGCGAATTCTTTTTGGGCCTGGTGGAGCAGCCCCGGGAGGAGCATGAGTTCAGGGTCCTTGTGGTTGGAGGGAGTCAGGGCGCAAGGGCCATTAACGAGGCATTTGTGGAGGCCCTGAATATCCTTAAAAACAGGGGAAAAAGGATCGTGGTTCATCACCAGACCGGCAGGCTTGACCATACGCGCGTGGCCCGGGAGTACCGCAGGAGGGGACTTCATGGGGAGGTGACGGCATTTATAACCAACATGGCGTCGGCCTACGAATCGGCCCACCTGGTGGTGGCCAGGGCCGGGGCCACTACCATATTTGAGCTGGCGGCCGCGGGCAGGCCCTCCATACTTATCCCCTATCCCCATGCCACCAACAACCATCAGGAGATAAACGCCCGCTCCATGGTCCGGGCCGGGGGGGCGGAGATGATACTTCAGAAAGACTTAAACGGTGAGGCCCTGGCCCGCACCCTGACAAAACATATGGAAAACAGGCCCGCCCTGGCAAGGATGGGGCGGAATGCCGGAAAGATCAGCAGACCCGACGCGGCGAAGATCATCGTTGACCAGATGCTCGAGATGGCCGTTGGGAAATGAGGCGTGTTTGAGTAACAGAGGCCGGTAGGTTCATGAGACAGTTTGGCAAGGCAAGGCATATTCACTTTGTGGGGATCGGAGGCATAGGTATGAGTGGCCTGGCCGAACTCCTTATCAACCTGGGTTACAGGGTCAGCGGATCAGACCTGAAGGCCAGTGCGGTAACCCAAAGGCTCGCGGATCTCGGAGGGTCTGTTTTCAAGGGGCATGAGCGGGAGAACGTGAAAGGGGCCGACGTTGTGGTCTATTCGTCGGCTGTTGGGGATGACAACCCTGAAATAGTGGCGGCAACGAGGTCCCATATCCCGGTAATACCCAGGGCCGAGATGCTGGCGGAACTCATGAGACTGAAGTACGGCATAGCCGTGGCCGGGGCCCATGGAAAGACGACCACCACCTCCATGGTGGCATCCATCCTCACCTCTGGCGGGCTCGATCCGACAGTGGTCATCGGCGGGAGGCTGGACATCTGGGGCGGGTCCAACGCCAAATTGGGCCAGGGTGAGATCCTGGTAGCCGAGGCCGACGAGAGCGACGGCTCCTTCCTGGTCCTCTCCCCCACCATCGCGGTGGTAACCAATTTAGATCAGGAGCATATGGACCATTACGGCAATATGGATGCCATTCGCGATACCTTTGTAAATTTCATAAACAAGGTGCCTTTCTACGGCACCGCCATACTCTGCCTTGATAACGAGGAGATCCAGGGGATTATTCCCCGTCTCAGAAAAAGATGCGTGACCTATGGGATGAGTCCGCAGGCCGATCTCAGGGGTGTGGACCTGGAAAAGGACAGGTGGGGGACCAGCTTCGAACTGATACACAGAGGCCTTTCCCTGGGCAGGATAAGGGTGGGAATGCCGGGGGAGCACAACATGCAAAACGCCCTGGGAGCCGCGGCAGTGGGCCTGGAACTGGACCTGGAAGTCCAGGTTATCAGGGAGGGCCTCAGGGCGCTGGGCGGGCTTTCGAGACGGCTCCAGGTCAAGGGAGAAAAGGGGGGAATACTGTTTATAGACGATTACGGACACCATCCCACGGAGATCACTGCAACACTCAGGACGGTCAAGGACTGCTGGCCTGAAAGGCGTCTTGTAGTGGTGTTCCAGCCCCATCGCTATACCAGGACCCGGGCTTTGTTCGACCGTTTTGTTCTCGTTTTTAACGATGCGGACATCCTTATGGTGACTCCGATCTTTTCCGCGGGGGAGCCCAGGATAGAGGGGATCGATTCCGAGACCCTCACCCAGGGTATCAGAGATCACGGGCACAAGGGGGTGATCTTCTGTTCGCGCACAGAAGAGATTCTCCCCGCTCTCCAGAAAGTCGTAAGGCCTGGAGACCTGGTCATGACCCTCGGCGCCGGAAATGTATATCAAGAGGGCGAGAGGCTCCTGGAAAGCCTCAGACCAGAACCTGAATCCGAAAATAGGGATTGAGGGATTGAGGGATTAAGCTATCTTCTAAGACTCTAAGGGGGAGGCCGGCGATGGCTTTCAGGCATGGATGAACAGCAGAAACTCAGGCTGCGCCAGATAGCAGGCCCCCGGATCAGGTTCCATGTCCCCATGGACAGGCACACCACCTTCAAGGCTGGAGGAAGCGCGGAGGCCCTTTACAGGACCGGTGATCCGGAGGAACTTGAGAGGGTGATAACCTTTCTTGAGAAAGAGGGCATACCCCGGCTGGTGGCAGGGAGGGGGAGCAACCTGCTGGTCAGGGACGGTGGAATAAGGGGAGTGGTCATCCTCCTTGCAGACGGGGTCTTTAAGCGGATAGAAGGTCCTGGAACCGATGGGGAGGAACTGCTGGCCGGGGCCGGCGTCTCGCTCTCGGACCTGCTCATATCCTGCCGGGACCGGGGACTGTCGGGCCTGGAGTTTCTCGCAGGGATACCCGGCACCGTTGGAGGGGCGGTCATAATGAACGCAGGGGCCTTTGGCAAAGAGACAGGCCCTCTGGTCCGGGAGGTCAAAACGGTGGACCGGAGCGGGCATCCTTCTGAAATGGACGCATCCATGCTCAGGTTTTCATACCGCAGCCTCGACCTGGAACCCGGAACGGTTATTACCCAGGTCCTCTTTCACCTGTACAGGGACAGCCCGGAAAGGATCTCCCAAAGGATCGCGGAGTTTCTCAGGAGACGAAGGGAGACCCAACCCTCGGGATATGGGAGCGCCGGCTCCATATTCAAAAATCCGCCCGGCAACCATGCGGGCAGGCTCATCGAGGAGGCCGGCCTTAAGGGGAGGAGCATGGGCGGGGCCATGATCTCAGACAAACACGCTAACTTCATCGTTAACCTTGGGGGTGCCACTGCGTCTGATATCATCTCGCTTATCAGGCTCGCAAGGGAAGAGGTCAGAAAAAAATCTGGCGTGCTGCTTGATCTGGAGATCCAGATAGTGGGAGAGCCGCAAGACCAGAAAGTGTAAAGGATTCCACACGACAAAACCGGAACAAAGAGATATGGGGAAAACCGATCTTTTTTCAACGGAAAGACCATGAAAA
>DREN01000176.1 GCA_011051075.1 Deltaproteobacteria bacterium
AACGTCCCCGACGGCTATTACAGGACCTGGGTGGAGAGGTACCTGAAGGACTTTGAGGATGAGGTCTATGTGGATTCTCCCCACGGCGGGTTTGACGGTTACCAGTCACCACGCACAGATATAAAGGTGGAGATCCGGGATACCTTCTTTGTGCCAAAACTGTGTAACATGTGCAAAGAACCCCCATGCGTTCAGGTCTGCCCTGTGGGGGCCACCTTCAGGACGCCCGACGGTTTTGTCCTGGTGGACCATGAGCGCTGCGTGGGATGCGCCTACTGCATCCAGGCATGCCCCTACTCGGCCCGCTACCTGGATCCCGTAACCAGGACGGCTGAGAAGTGTACATGGTGCTATCACCGGGTCCGCAAGGGTCTGCTGCCGGCCTGCGTCAATGTGTGCCCCACAGGGGCCCGCAAGTTCGGTGACCTGAACGACAAAACGTCTGAGGTTTATAAACTCCTGCATGAACACGAAGTCCTCACGGTCCTTAAGAAAGATATGGGGACCTATCCTGCCCTCTACTATATGGGCCTCAGGCGGGAGGTGGTTTGATGGATGCCCTCAACTTTGTTTTCCCCAATGACCTCCACGTCCACTGGAGTATGATGATAGTGCTTTACCCCTACCTCACCGGTCTGGTTGACGGGTCTTTCATAGTCGCGGCCCTCTACTACGTGTTCGGGGTTAAGTCTCTGAAGCCTATCGCCCGCTTTTCCCTGGTCTTTGCCCTTGCCTTTCTCTCCTGCGCCATGTTTCCCCTGCTCATGCACCTCGGCCGTCCGGAAAGAAATTTCAACATGATGATCACCCCCAGCCCCACTTCCGCCATGTCTGGGGCCGGGTACATATTTACCGTTGCCATCGTTCTCATAGGACTCATCGTCCTCCTTGTCTACAGACCGACCCTCGTAAAGCTACGGCTCGAGTCAAAAGGGATCATGAAGGTCCTTTACCGGGTCCTCACCATGGACAGTACAAACCTGTCGCCCGAGTCCCTTGAACTGGACCGGAAGATCATAAAGTTCCTCGTGGCCATAGGTATACCCGTGGCCTCTGTCCTTCACGGATACGTGGGCTTTCTCTTTGGAGGGGTAAAGGCCAACCCGAGCTGGTCCACACCCCTCATGCCGGTTATCTTTCTATTTTCCGCATGCGTTTCAGGGATTTCCGCCCTGATTCTGGCCTATATTGTTATCAAGAGATTCACCAGACAGCAGGTGGATGTGAACTGCATCCGGACCTGCATCAACGTGCTTGCAGGGTTCTTTATCCTCGCCTTTGTTTTTGAGATGTTAGAGGTGTTCTCCCATTCCTATCTGAGGGACTGGTACCATCATGCGGTAGAAGGCCTGCTGAACGGGCCCCTTTTCTACTCGTTCTGGGTGTGGCAGGTGGGGATCTGCTCTGTGCTGCCGCTGGTGCTGTTGGGATGGTTATGCCTGTTCAAGCTGAAGGATTCGGTCTTTAAATTCTTTGCGGCCGTGGTTTCCTTCATGCTTCTCCTGCAGGTCCTGTTCATGAGGTGGAACGTGGTTATCGGGGGGCAGTTGATGTCAAAGAGTAACCGCGGATATACGGAATTTCATCCCGAATGGCTCGATAAGGAGGGTATTCTCACGGTCATTGTTCTTATGAGCCTGCCCTTTATCGTTCTTTTTGTTCTAAGCAGGATTTTTCCTCTCTGGGCAGATGGTGAAGAGGCGCCCTCCTGAGAGAAACAGCCTAAGAATCGGGTCCCGCCCGTGCCGGGATAGAGATGGAAACGAGAGTCTTTACACGAGTCCATTTGGAAAGGGGGTGACAAGAAAAGGAGTCTGACCGGATGCGTATTTCAGGGATTTCGTTAACAGGGAAAAGGCGCAGGGCCTGAGCGATTTTACCGCGCCAAACCGTAAAATCTATGGAGGTAAAGGGATGAGCAAGATAAGATCGGCCTTTATTGTGCTGGTCTTGGGAGTTTTCACAGCAGGGACCGCGTTCGGGCTGACCCTGGAGTCCTTTGATCTGAAAAACCCCAAGATGCAGGAGATCAACAAGAAGTGCATCATGTGCCATCTGAAGGAGAACAAGTCCTTGGTCCTGCAGTGGGAGAATTCCCCCCACGCGGCTGCCAAGGAGGGTCAGGTGGGCTGTTTCACCTGTCATGCGGCGGACAAGGGTGACGAGATGGGCTATATGCATGAGGGGGCATTCATCAAGGCCATACTCACGCCCAATGACTGCGCCAAGTGCCACGAACCAGAGGCCAAACAGATGGCCCCGTCTCACCATGCCACGGCCGGCGAGATAATGGCGTCCCTGGACAACATGCTTGCCGAGATCGTTGGCGGCATGCCGGAAAACAAGGCCAACATGGCCAGCGGATGCTGGCAGTGCCACGGTTCTGTGGTGACGCTCTTACGGGATAAGGACGGTAAGCCCCTCCGTTCCAAGACAGACGCCCCCCAGTTGGACCACAACACCTGGCCCAATACGGGGATCGGCCGGATCAATCCGGATGGGAGCAAAGGGGTGTGTATCGCGTGTCACTCAAAGCACTCCTTCAAGGCCAGCGTTGCCAGGCAGCCTGAAAACTGCGGCAAGTGTCATTTGGGGCCTGATCATCCCCAGAAGGAGATATACGAGGAGAGCAAGCACGGCATCGCCTTCTACGCGGCCCAGAAGCAGGGTGGGCTCAACAGCATGAACATCATGAAAGACGGGAAGTGGGTGTTAGGCGATGACTACTTCACGGCCCCCACCTGTTCTACCTGCCACATGGGCTCTTTCGTAAAACTGAACGGATCTGTGGCGCCCAATACCCATAACGTGGGAGACCGCATATCCTGGAATCTGCGGGCCCCTGTCTCATCCAAGCTGAACCGGGTGACATTTACCGACGGCACGGTCACGGATATTACGGGTGAGACCCCGCCCCGCCCAGGTCAGAAGGCCAGGGCCAAGACCTATGTGAGAGAGGGGGATAAACTTAAAAAGGTCATTGCTGCGAAGACCATAAAGTCGGTGATATCCTGGCAGGAGAGGCGCGCGGTGATGCAGGGGATGTGCAAGTCCTGCCACGGCGTCAACCAGATCACCGGTTTCTATGCCCAGTTAGACGATTTAGTCCACCTGTATAACGATAAATTTGCCATACCGGGCAAGAAACTTGTGGGGATGCTGAAAAAGGACGGGATCTGGAAGGCAAGCGGGTTTCAGACCAAGTTAGGCTTCATCTGGTTCGAACTCTGGCATCATGAGGGAAGGAGGGCCAGGATGGCCGCGGCCATGCACGCCCCGGACTACGTGCACTGGCACGGCATGTACGAGATTGCTCAGCATTTCTACCATAAGTTCCTGCCCCAGGTTCAGGCCGAGGCGGAAAAGGCGGGTCAGGGAGAGAAGTATAGGAAGGTAATCTCAGAGATCCTGACCAAACCGGAGAATATCTGGACCCGTACCGGTGGAAGCGCCGAGACCATAAAGCTCATTGAAGAGGAGCAGAGGCTGCGTTATAAACAGTAGTCAGGTGATCTGATACTTTCAACCCATACCGCCCCAACCATCTTTTGATGAGGATGGCTGGGGCGACTTTTTGGAAACGGCTGGATATGATGAAACACGGGCGTGTAAAAGCGGCGGTCCTGATATTGCTCCTCCTTTTAGCCTCATGTTCTTCTGATGAGCTCTCCCAACTGTTCGAAAAGGTGGCGGCCCTCAATATCTCCAGGGGGGGGTATACCCTTGGAAAGGCCATAACCGATAGCCAGAGGGGCATTGCCCGGAAGCACCCTGTGGAAGCGGCAAACCCCTGGACCTTCAAGTTTAAAGACGGGGACCTTTACGTGGTTGCTGACAAGTCCACCGGCAGAGTTGTTGTCCTCTACGAGCAGTACGAGGGGGTAGGCCTGAACAAGGTCCAGGAACTGGTGGGGGCACTCTCTCTTGAGTATGGCGATCCAACTGTCATGGCCCATGATAAGATCGTATACTGGGCGTTCGGCCCTGAAGGCAAGCTTACCAGGGAGGAGTATGAGGAGGCCAAAAAGGCCGGGGCAAAGCTCCCCATCCTGGCCACGGTAAAGCTCAAGAGCAGCATTAGGATCCTTGGAAGGGGTCCGGCGGAGAGGGGGAGTGTCTACTATATCGTATCGTCTGAACCCGTGCTCAAACTGATCGATTCAAAGTGGAAAGGAGCATCCCGGTGAAGTTGTGTGAACCGGAGGTTGATCAGGCCCGGACCTGGTGATCTATAGATTTTAAGAAGATGTTTTTGGAGTTTTTGATGTGCGGTCTCCGAAGAGATCTTTCCTGTGGAACTTCAAGAAACTGGAAATTTGAAACTTGATAACAACCTGAATTGTCATTTTTTCCTCAAGTTTCGAGTTTCCAGTTTCAAGTATCGTAACACAACTCCCACCTTAATCCATTTCCGGGGAGGATCACAGCAACCCCAAAATGTTTTTCTGTAAGCCTATATCTTATGTGCCCGTCCTTTTCTCAAGGTGCTGCGTGGGTCGTACCCGGTCACCCTTGCACCGTGGGCTATGTTTCAGGAGTGAGAGTCACCGCCCCGGGTCTCAAAGAGTTGACATGCTGTCCGGATCGTGTATGATTCGACAACACCACAGCAAGTATCAAGACTAATGAATGAAATGACGGACGTAACTGCCGATCCAACAGACCATCACCTGATCGATCAGTTCAAGGCCGGTTCAATGGAGGCCATGGAAAAGATCGTGGGCCGCTATGAGGACCGGATATTTACCTTTGGTCTGAAGATGTGCGGCCATCTGCAGGATGCGGAGGATATAGCCCAGGAGACCTTCCTGAATGCCTTTCGATACCTGAAGGATTTTCGTGAAGAGACCAAGTTGAAGAACTGGCTCTTCATGATAGCGGCCAGGGCCTGTATCAGGAAACGCCGAAAGAAGAAGTGCGAGCCCGACCATGAGATATCCCTCGATTCTTTTGTCCAGGAAGACGGATCGGCAGGCAGGTATGAGATCCCGGACTGGTCTGATGACCCTTCAGATAATGTCATACGGGCCGAACTGAAGAGGATCATCGATGCGGCCATTCAGACCCTTCCCCAGAAGTACAAACTGGTATTCAACCTGAGGGACATGGAAGGGTTCAGTACAAAAGAGACCGCTGAAATCCTTGGCATCTCGGCACAGGCGGTGAAAACGAGGCTCCACAGGGCGCGTCTCTTTCTGAGAGAGGAGATATCAAAACGATACAAAGAGGGAAGGTCCCGGTGAAAGAGGAGTGCAGGAGAGATTTTGAAAGGATATCCGAGTATCTGGACGGCGAGTTGAGTGAAGATCTGTGCCGCCAGATCGAGGACCATCTCCGGCGCTGCCCCCAGTGCAGGGAATGTGTTGACTCTTTACGAAAATCGATCGAACTCTGCAAAAAGGCGGTATACGAAGAGATGGGGCGGGATGCGAGGGAGCGTCTGAGGGCTGCCCTTCGTGACTGTTTTGCCTCTGACAGGTCGTGATTATCATCCGGCCTGAACGTAAGCAACGAATGGTCCCGCCCCTGGGCAACAGACCGTGGCACAGCACTCACTTTAGTCATCCCGCCTGGGGCGGGACTTACTTCATTCCCCCAGGGCCCTGTAGCACTCTTCTATGTGGGGGGCCGCCTGCCTTGAACCTTTGAACTTCAGCAGGTATTCAAGTGCCTTTCCGTACTGGCCTATGTTCATATGGCTCAGCCCCAGACAGATGTTCAACTGCTCGTCTTCTGGAAAAAACCGGATCCCCTCGGAAAGAATATTCACGGAACTCTGAAAATCCCTTTCCCTCTGTTTCAGGATTCCCAGGCCCAGATAGGCCCGGTGGTTCCGGCAGTATCCCAGGGATCTTTGGAACAGTCCTTCAGCGATCTTCTCCCTGTCCCTGATGGCCTCTACCCCTGCGTAGTCCCCGTGACTGAAGGTCATGCCAAGTCTTGATAGAAAATCGGCATGGAGTTCATAAAGCTCCTCCCTGTCAATGAGATCTATGGCGTCCACAAAGGCCGGTAGTCCCCTGTGGAATTCAGACCGCAACCTCCTGCCGAATGCCAGGACCGACTCCTGGTCCAGGGAGGGGTCTGTTTCAAAGTACATGATATCTTCTATCCTCTTCAGCCAGATCTCATCCGTGGCCCCTGACCGTTTCAAAAAATCGGTGTAGAGAGATGTGCCTGGGAAGATATCGAGTATGTAGAAGATGATGCTCAGGGGTTTTATCTCGTGGATCAGGGCCACTGTCTCCCCGATGGTCTCCCAGGATTC
>DREN01000312.1 GCA_011051075.1 Deltaproteobacteria bacterium
AGTCCCTAAGGTCCTGTGAACTCTCAAGAAAGGCCCCCAGCCTCAGCAGTACCGCCTCCAACACACCCCCGGCCTCTCCGGCCCTCACCATATTCACATAGAACGTTGAAAAGATCTTAGGGTGTTTCCTGAGGGCGTCTGAGAGGTATCCCCCACCCTGAACCGTCTTGAGGATGTCACCCACCACCCCCTTGAAACCCTCCTTTTCCGCCGCGTCTATGAGTATGGTAAGGGCCCTGTCCAGGGGGAGCCCCGCCTCCAGGAGGGCGGCGAGGTCCTGGGTGAAAATCATCACATCCTTGGCTGAAAACCCCTTGAAGATGCCAAAGAACTGCCTGGACAGATCAAGGTTGAAACCGGCCCCCCGGCCCCTGGTCTGGGCGATCTTTATGGGGATCAACCCACGGTTGCGGAGATCCACCACCACGGCCTTTTCCCCATCGGCCTCCAGGGTCCCGCTGATCACCTTGCCCGACGGGTCTGCGGCCCTGTAGAGATAAACTGTCATCCTACTTCTCCAGGGTCACCCTGAGGACCTCAGGGATAGTGGTGATCCCCTTTCTGACCTTCCGCCACCCATCCTGGCGCAGGGTTATGAGACCCTTGCCCAGGGCCACATCCTTGATCCTCTCGGTACTGGATTTATTGGTGATCTCCCTGCGGATGTCATCGTCCACGGGCAGGTATTCAAATATGGCGGTTCTTCCCTTGAACCCGGTGTACCTGCACTCCTCACACCCCCTGCCGGCGAAGAACCGGATCTCGCGGGCCTCCTCAGGTGTAACCTGCATCGATTTCAACAGTTTTTCCTCAGGGCTGGTAGGCTCCTTGCAGAAGGGACAGATAACCCTCACGAGTCTCTGGGCCAGGACCCCAAGAAGGGTTGAACTGAGCAGGAAGTTCTCCACCCCCATATCCAGAAGCCGGGTAATGGCCCCTGCCGCGTCGTTGGTATGAAGGGTGCTGAACAAAAGATGGCCGGTAAGGGCCGACTGGATGGCGATCTCCGCGGTCTCCCTGTCCCTGATCTCTCCCACAAGGATGATATCCGGGTCCTGACGAACGATGGACCGAAGCCCGCTGGCAAAGGTCATTCCTATCTTGGGCTGCACCTGGATCTGGTTCACACCGCTCAACTGGTACTCCACCGGTTCCTCCAGGGTGATGATCTTGTTTTCCGGGGAGTTGATCTTTGCCAGGGTAGTGTAGAGGGTTGATGTCTTGCCACTGCCGGTAGGTCCGGTCACCAGGACCATGCCGTAGGGCTGGGTCACCAGTCTGTTGTAGTCTTCAAAGATCTCCTCTGGAAAACCCAACTTCTCCAGGTCCAGGATCAGGGTATCCCGGTCCAGGATCCTCATGACAAGGCTTTCACCAAAGAGGGTGGGTATGGTGGAGACCCGGAAGTCTATCTCCTTGTCCGCTATCTTCAGCTTGATCCTACCGTCCTGGGGAAGACGCCTCTCAGCAATATCCAGCTTTGCCATGATCTTGACCCTGGAGATTATGGCCGCCTGCAACCGCCGCGGGGGAGATTCCACATCGTGGAGCACCCCGTCGATGCGATACCTGGCCTTGAACTCCTTCTCAAAGGGCTCAAAATGGATATCGCTCGCCTTCAACTCCACGGCGTTGAATATGAGGCGGTTAACCAGCCTAATAATGGGGGCCTCTGAGGCCAGATCCCTCAGATGATCGGCATCCTCAACCCCCTCGGAGGTGATCTCATAGATATCCTTTCCCGCCTCTTCTATGATGGTCTCCAGGGACTGGCTTCCAGCGCCGTAGAGCCTCTCAACGGCCTCAAGGATATCCCCCTCCTTGCCCAAGGCTGCCTGCACCTCCAGTCCGGTAGCGAGTTCCAGGGCATCGATGGTGTAAAAATCCTCCGGGTCTGCCATGGCCACCCTGAGGAAGCCCTCACCCATCTCCAGGGGGACAAAGAGTGATGCCTTCATCATATCCGCGGAAAGGTTATCCAGCACTATGGGCTGTTTGGGATACTCACTGAACGGTATGGGGGTCATGATCCACCGCAATGTACCGGTTTACGGGTTCAAGGGTTCAGGGTTCAAAGGTTCAGGGTTCAGGGGTTATAACTTCAAGGGTACCCCGCAATTTACGGCTATGGGTCTGTGAAAGAAAAAAGCCGGATTATTTCCCGCATCCCTGCGGCCCGGGGGTTACTCCTTAAAATAGTTGATCACGCTTTTAATGATCGACTCCAGATCGGAAGAGGGCTCAAAGCCTATGCACTGCCGCAGCTTGTCTATGTTGGGGCACCTTCTTTCCATATCCTCGAAACCGGGCCCGTAGGCCTTTTCATAGGAAACGTACTCGATCTCAGAATCACTGGCTGACAGCTCCCTCACCCTCTCGGCCAGTTCGTTGATGGTGACCTCATGGTCGTTGCCTATGTTAAAAACCTCTCCCTCGGCAGCGGGTTCCATCATCAGCCTTGTAATGGCCCCGGTGACATCGTTCACGTGTGTAAAGCTCCTGGTCTGGGTCCCGTCCCCATAGACCGTGATCGGCTTGCCCAACAGGGCGCTCTGCACGAAGTTGGGCAGGACCATGCCGTACTGACCGGTCTGACGGGGACCCACGGTGTTGAAAAGCCTGCCTATGACCACGGGCAGCTTCTTTTCGTCAAAGTAGGCAAGGGCCAGAAACTCGTCAAGGGTCTTGGAACAGGCGTATGCCCAACGCCTCTTCTTGACCGTGCCCATGACCCGGTTGTCATCCTCTGACAGGTCGTGTTCAACGTGCTTTCCATAGATCTCGGAGGTGGAGGCAATAAAGACCTTTTTCTTGAACCGGTTGGCCAATCTCAAGACCACCTCGGTACCTTTGACGTTGATGTCCAGTGTCTCCACGGGATGGTCCATTATGTTCCTCACGCCCACCGCCGCTGCCAGGTGATAGATATGGTCTGCCTTGAAGACCAGTTCATTCATCACGGACTCGTTCAGGATGGTATCCACCACCAGATGGAGCCTTTCGTGGGCCTGAATCCCCGCGATATTGGCCAGGCGTCCAGTCCAGAGGTTGTCAACAATAAAGACCTCGTCTCCCTGATCAAGCAGCCTCTCGGCCAGGTGAGAACCGATAAAACCGGCGCCACCTGTAATCAATACCCTCATCCTCGTTACCCTCCCAGACCAAAGGGCCGGCCCACGCCGGTCACACCTCAAACCAAAGACAGGGCTCCGCTCCTTCGGTTACCACAGACCAAAGCAGACATCCATATGATATTATTATTTAAAAATACAGCTTCCGGCATCGCTGGGCCACTGAGATCCCTCTTTCATCAGCCGGGAATCTTCTCCAGGGCCCAATCCTCTATCTCCACTTCCAGAGACCTTTGAAGCAGATCCACGGAAACCACCACCCTGTCCGTCTTTCCCTTGAAACGCAGGTAAAAGCCGCACAATCCCTTGAGCGGCCCCTCCATGATCATCACCCTGTCTCCCCTTCGCATATAGGCACGGTTCTGGACCGTTCGATCGGTTCCATCCAGGATCATGAGCGAGGATATCTCCTGGTCATCGGCGGGGATAGGCCTCCCCTTGAACGATATCATCCTCACCACTCCCACGGTCCTGATGATCCGGTGATACTCCGTTGCCTCAAGGTAGGTCCGGACAAACACATACCCGGGGATCAGGGGGACCAGTATCTTCTTGCGCCTGTCTTTTCGTCTGCTCATCATCTGAATCCTTGGGAGAAAGGCCTGGATCGACTTGCCTGAAAGCCCCTCATAGACCTTCTGCTCGAAACGGCTCCTGGTATGCAGGGCATACCACCTCAGGGATTGCTCATCGATGATTGTTGATTGTTGATTGTTGACTGACGGTTGTTGATCGAGCATCTCCTAAAGACCTCTACCTCGTCAAGGGTTGAACCTACAAGGTCACTATCTTAGCAGGATCCACTCCCTTTTCAATAAGATATTGCGTATCGCGGGCCGTGTCATCAAGGCGGGTCACCAGGATCCCATCCCAGTCTTTCCTTTTCAGCCGCTCCAGCCCCTCGGCCCTGAACCCGAAGAAATCGTGTCCGCACCTCCTCTCATCAACGATCCCCACCATGGTTATGCTGGTGAGCTGCATATATAGATAGGCCAGTTCTGCCACCTCTCCCATACCGAAAAAGAGGACCTCTCTTATCCTGTTTTGCTCCATGTTTTTGAATTTGCCCATGAGCAGCTTCTTGATATCACGGTAGAACATGGTGGAGTAGCGCAGATACTCCACGGTAAGGCGGCTTTTTCTTGCCAGACCTTCGGGCGTGAGGAAGTACCTTACCCTGTTCTTAGGCATGGTCTTGACCCTGAAATAGCCCTTGCTTACCAGTTTTCTAATAAATGTGTTCACCAGTCCCAGGGACAGGTTGAGGCGGCGGGAGAGCTCCCTCTGGGTTGAGCTGCCATCCTGCTCAATCTCCCCCATAAGTCTGAGCATATCTATGTTCTGCTTGTCCATCAAGACCGTCCGGGTGAACGATACTGGTGCATGATATACGAAGGATAAACGACAGGAGTGAATTGTTCAATAATTGAACGGCGTTGTCAAGGGAAATTTCAAAGGCGCCAAAATAGGACATAGGGGCCGCTTTTGATGTGATTACGGGCCTGTCTTGGTTTTTGAGAAGTTAGCATACCAGAACGCCTTGAAATTCTCAGCAACCACCATGCGATGGAGCTTATGCGGAACCACCCCTCAGCTTATGTAGGGCAGTTTATCCGGCAGATGCATAGGAATGGGAGTGGAATGTACCCCTTAACGGATGCCCTGTAAAATCAATCTGACAGGGCACCGTGGGAGCTGAGTTGAACAGGGAAAGCCTTTCGAATCCGCCCTTTCGTAAACGCAACAGGTCAGCGACAGACTGATGCCACTAATCAGAAAGCTGGACGGATACGGTAATATAAATTTTTGGTAAATACTTACTGTCGGTCTTGAGAAGGATAACGTCGTTATACACCCCCTTTTTCTTTCTGAGGCTCTCCACGTTCAGGATGTACGTCCTTTTTCCAGATTTATCGACCTCCTGCAGGTCCCATTTAATCTCATCCCCTTTATAGGCCAATACCTCTGTTATAACAAAGGGGTATTGCGCATTGGGAACTATTTCGACCGAGGCCTTCACAGGCTTCCCCAGAGAGCCCTTCAGCACCAAACTCCTCGGACTGATAGAAACGACTTTAGCCGGCCAAATATTTCCCTGTACTGGGATCTTGATCTTCTCCTGGAGCTCGCTTCTTGTCACGAGATTGATAGTGTCCTCATAGCGGCCCGGGGTCTTTTTCATGTTTTTCACTGTCAGGAAGTAGACCTTTTTCCCTGATTCCTCTGTCTCGGTCAGAGTGAATTGGATGTTCTTCCCGTCAGTCGCCTCGGCCCTTACTATTTCAAATGAGCCCTCCTGTTCGGGTACCACTTTTACGGAGGCCTTAATCTCCCTTCCAACCTCACCCCTCAGATACACCTTTGCCGGGTTAATGACAGCAATTTGCTTTCCTTTCCCCTCGGCATTGCCAGGTGATCCTGAAGCCGCAACCATCGATAAAAAAAACAAAAATAGACAGCATAGCCCTGTAAAAGCACTTCTTTTCATCGCCTGTGAACCTCCAGTTGCAACGTTAAAAATAATCCCAAGCGGATGCCTCACGTCCCTCATAGACATCCAGTATCCAGAAACCAGTATCCACAAGCCAGTTATGGCAATGGATTGGTGTACCCCAAAAACATTATCTTAAAGGCTATATCAGTGGCGAAATTCTGTTTGAATTGCAGTCGGCCCCTTTAATATTTACCTAAACCCATTGTTTTTATTGCACTTACAGCACCCAAAGTCATTTTTAACGAGACGGCAGTGATAAACTATATACGGACATATCTGATGTCAACCCCAAAACGACCCAGGGAAACGTCAAAGTCGACGCGAATGTGCTGATATCACGCAAAGACGCTAAGTCGCTAAGCTTTTCCCTTTGTTCTTTGCGGGCTTTGCGGCTTTGCGCGAGAATTTTGAAGGCCGTCCATACCAACATGATTTCAAGCTGTTATCAGCAAGCATGACGGAGCTCTGCAAAACGACCTTACCTATTGAACCCGCACAGGTCCAAAGGTTTTGGCGTGTAGGGGAATGGTCGGGACGACTGGATTTGAACCAGCGACCCCCGCGTCCCGAACGCGGTGCTCTACCAGACTGAGCCACGTCCCGACAGTTAAGCTTGACTTCAGCTTTACACTATTTC
>DREN01000237.1 GCA_011051075.1 Deltaproteobacteria bacterium
CCATTAAAATGCGCATAATCTCATACACAGGTGACTAACATTTCGGAAACTTGCAACTCAGTGAAAATATAGCGCTTTTTGTGATCGCTTTTTCTCCGGCATATCCCTTTTCTCCCTGATCATAATGAAGAATTCGCCAAAGGCACAACAGGATGACTGAATCTTAAAGGAGGTGGACGCGATGATTATCGGTGTTCCAACAGAGGTAAAGGTGGCGGAAAGGCGGGTGGCCGTGACCCCTTCAGGGGTGAGGACCCTTGTACGGGCCGGTCACAGGGTCCTGATCCAGTCGGGGGCCGGCACGGGGAGCGGTTTTTCCGATGAGAGCTACGTGCTGGCCGGGGCTGAGATGAGGCCGGACCCGACGGCCGTATGGTCGGATTCGGAGATGATCCTCAAGGTTAAAGAGCCCCTGCCCCAGGAGTACGATCTGATGAGAGAAGATCAGATCATATTTACCTATCTCCATCTGGCGGCCAACAGGGAGCTGGCCCTCAAGCTGGCTGAAAAAAGGGTTGTCGCCATTGCATACGAGACCATCCAGACCGACAGGGGCGCATTACCCCTTCTCGCACCCATGAGCGCAGTTGCGGGCAGGCTCTCCATACAGGCCGGGGCCTACTGTCTTGAGGCCAGGACAGGGGGCATGGGGATACTGCTGAGCGGCGTGCCGGGTGTGCGACCCGCCTACGTGGTCATCATCGGCGCCGGTGTGGCCGGTCTCCACGCCTGCTTCGGGGCCGCTGGAAACGATGCCAGGGTCACGATCCTGGATATCAACCAGGAACGTATGGACTATATCCATGACGTTATGAGGGGAAGCGTCACCATCCTCATGTCCAACGAGGGCACCCTGGAAGAGGAGGTGGTGAAGGCCGACCTTGTGATCTCGTCCGTCCTTATCCCCGGTGCGGCGGCCCCAAAGCTGATCACCAGGAGCCTGCTCAGGAAGATGAAGCCGGGGGCCGCTATCGTGGACATCGCCATTGATCAGGGGGGGTGCTGCGAGACCAGCCGTCCCACCACCCATGAGGCCCCTACCTATGTGGAGGAGGGGATTGTCCACTACTGCGTAAACAACATGCCCGGCGCGGTTCCCAGGACATCCACCATGGCCCTTACCAATGCCACTCTTCCCTACGCCCTTGAAATCGCCACCTCGGGCTACAAAAGGGCCATGAGGAAGAATCCGGCGATTCTGAAGGGGATGAATATCATAAAGGGCAACGTGGTGTATAAGGCCGTGGCCGATAGCGTGGGACTACCCTGCGTGCCCCTTGAATGATACCTGGGCCTCCTTATGGGCAGAGACGTTGAGATCTCCCGTGGGCTGCAAACAGGGGGAGGCCGGGGCGACCTGTGATGGGATTATTTCCAGAGAAAACAGCGGACAAGGAAGGGGGAAGGCATCCCGCCGGGTACGGGCATGGGAATGGATAAGAGGCCCGGTTTTGAGGTGATCGTCATAGGTTGCGGCATTGCCGGGGCCTCCTTGGCCTACTTCCTGACCGCCCGGGGGATGAGGGACATCCTGATCCTTGAGAAAGAAGACCAACCAGGCTTTCACGCAACGGGCAGGTCCGCGGCAGCGTTGGTGGAACTGGACTTCGATCCCTCCACCCTCCATCTTAAACTCCTGGGAGGACGGTTTCTGAGAAATCCCCCCCAGGGTTTTTCAGACAACCCCATCCTTGAGAAATCGGGCATTCTCATAACCTTCAAAGGCCCTTTGTGGGACCAGGTCCGTGGTATGGTTCCAGGCCTTGAGCGATCGGGGGTGGCGGTGAACCTCCTCTCACGGGAGGAGACCCTGTCAAGGGTACCGGTCCTTGTGCCCGATAATTTTGACGGAGCACTGCTCCTGCCGGAGGACGGCCATATAGACGTGAACGAACTCCTGTGGGGCTACCTCAGGCAAGCCAGGCGCCTGGGAGCACGGCTTCAATGCGGGGAAGAGGTCCTTTCAGTCAGGACCCATGAAGGCCGGTGCTGCGGTGTGAAGACAGGCACGGGACAGTACCGTTCCAGGTGGGTGGTAAACGCGGCAGGGGCCTGGGCTGGCAGGATCGGGGCCTTGGCCTGCCCTGTCCCGGGTCGGATCGAACTCACACCCTTCCGCCGCACCATCATCACATTCCCTGCCCCCGAGAGACTCAACGTGGGGAAATGGCCCCACGTGGGTGATCTGAGCAACCATCTCTACTTCTCTCCTGAATCATCCGGCCTCTTTGCCAGTCCCATGGATGAAGATCCCATGGAGCCCTGTGACGCGCGTCCCGACCAGATGGTGGTGGCCCAGACCGTGGAGCGGCTCAGGAGGGTCTCGCCCCGCCTGGTTCCCCGCGCCATCAGCCACAGATGGGCCGGACTCAGGACCTTTGCCCCTGACCGCATAATGGTGGTGGGAGAAGACCCGGTTTTAAAGGGTTTTTTCTGGCTTGCCGGTCAGGGGGGCGCGGGCATAGAGACGAGCCCGGCCGTTGGACGGATCGCGTCCGATCTTATACTTGACGGAACTACCGATCTGATTGATCCGCGGGTCCTGTCACCAGCAAGGTTCATGGACTGAGCCAGGGGGCCAGGTGCGCGACTGAAGTCTCGAAATGACAACCAGAAATCGACCACCCGTGTTAACCCTGTTTTACCTTCAGGGCCAGGACTGCGGCATGTAAGAGTGCCGGTTGGAGTGATTCCTGATCTGCCTAAGCGTGCCGGAGGATGGGAGATTTCGTGGGCATATCCTGGCCCCTGCTACTAAATCCCTTGACAACCCCATATTGTATACAGTACACATTACATCGATTGTCACCTGTAGGACTGTGGTCTGTGCGGTTGGAGGCCGTGGTGTGAGTATGGGGGTCCGGTGGGTGCCCGTGGATCTGATGCCGCAAGGGCATAAGAAGGGCGGGTGCCGTATCATCAGCATAAATACCGAAGATTTGGAAAAGAGGAGCTGAATATGCGTGCGATTGTATTAGGAGGAGCAGGGGGCATGGGGCAGGGAGTGGCCCGGGACCTTATAAAGCAGGGGACGGTCACCGATGTTGTCATTGGCGACCTGTACCCGGACCCTGAAAGACTGGCGCCGAAACTGCGCGACAGTGAAAAGGTCACACTGGTCAAGATGGATGTAAACGATCACCAGGGTATGGTGGATGCCTTCAGAAAAGCGGATGTTGTCATCAACTGCGCCGGGCCGTTTTACAAGACAGCCGTACCCGTGGCAAGGGCCGCGGTTGAGGCCC
Source organism: Deltaproteobacteria bacterium (assembly GCA_011051075.1). GTDB lineage: Bacteria > Desulfobacterota > DSM-4660 > Desulfatiglandales > Desulfatiglandaceae > Desulfacyla. The sequence continues at coordinate 3,246 of DREN01000237.1, forward strand.
AGGTCAACTATATAGATATCTGTGATGATTACGAGGGAACGGAGATCCTCTTCAACTCAGAGATAGATGAAATGGCGAAAAAGGCCGGTATCACGGTCCTTACAGGCATGGGGTCTGATCCCGGCACCAACAACGTCCTTGTAAAGTGGTACGCGGACCGTCTGGACCGGGTGGACGATATCTACCTCTACTGGGTCGTAAGCATTGCCGAACTGGCAGGGGCCGCCTGGGACCACAGCCTTCATATGACCCTTGGGAAGGTTCCCCAGTTCATTGATGGTGAGCTGGTTCATGTGGAAGGCGGAACCGGAGAGGTGGCGGAGGAGTTCCTTGAACCCCTGGGCACCTGCCACGTTCGATACGTGGGTCATCCCCAGCCTATGACCCTCCCCAGATATATTAAAGGGGTCAGGAACGTAATCATCAAGGGCGCCCTGATCCCCCTGTGGGTGGATGAACTGATCAAAGAACAGAAAGAAACCGGGTTTCTGGACACAGAGCCCGTCAACGTCAAGGGCACAGAGGTCGTCCCCTACGATCTTGCCCTGAAACTTTGGGAGACCATTCCCCAGGGAAGGGATAACGGGCCCCAGTCATCCGGTCTGAAGGTCATTGTCAAAGGTGAGAAAGACGGTGAAAAGGTGGTCTATACCGCTGATATGGTGGGCAGAATGGCCCCTGGAACGGGCCTTCCGGCCTCCATTGCATCCCTTATGATGGATGCGGGAGACGTTACCGTAAAAGGGGTTGTGGCACCCGAAGGCTGCATCGATCCGGACAGGTTCCTGGGTGCGTTCCTGAAGAGAGGGGCCAGAATCCATCAGACAAGAAAGATTTCATCCATGTTTAAACCTGAATTATAGATGAGGAGATCTTCCATGAAAGAGGCCGAAAAACTGAACATCACCAGGAGCCTAAAACTGTTTGAAGAGGCCCTGGAACTGGTGCCGGGAGGGGTCCTTGGGGCCAGAAAACCAGCGGATTTTATCCAGGGAGAGTACCCCATTTTTCTTGAAACCGGCAAAGGGAGCCGTCTGGTGGATGTTGACGGCAACGAGTATATCGATTTTATGTGCGGCTACGGCCCCATTATCCTGGGGTACCGGGAAGAGGAGGTGGACAGGGCTGTCTGGCAGCAGATAAGCGAGAAGGGTTTCTGTTTTACCCTGACCCAGAAGTATCAGAACCTTCTGGCCGCTAAACTGAGAGAGATCGTTCCTTCATCCGAGATGAGCATATTCCTGAAGACCGGCTCCGATGCCACCACCGCGAGCATCCGTATAGCCCGCGCACACACCAATAAACTGAAGGTGATGCGCTGCGGATACCATGGATGGCATGACTGGTGTGTGGAAATGAAAGGCGGGATACCTTCCAAGTTCTATGAGGACGTCTATGAGTTTCACTACAACCGGCTGGATGAACTGGAAGCGTTGATGGCGGAACACGGTCATGACACGGCCGCCATCATCATGACGCCCTTTGGTCATCCCAATCATCAGAAGATGCAGATTCCAGCCCCGGGGTTTTTGGAAGGTGTGAGGGATATTGCCAACAGGTACGGCGCCGTGCTGGTTTACGACGAGATCCGAACCTGTTTCAGAATCTCCATGGGCGGGGCACAGAAGCTCTACGGGGTCACCCCTGATCTGACGGTCCTGGGAAAGGCCATGGCCAACGGATATCCGATCTCGGTTGTCACCGGCAAAAAAGAGGTTATGATGGCGGCCGCGCAGAAGCTGTTCATCTCGTCCACATTTTTTCCCAACAGCGATGCCTTTATCGCCGCACTCAGGACCATTGAAATCCTGGAACGGGACAATGTGCTGGAAAACATCTGGGAAAAGGGTGAACGGTTTATGAGGGGGATACAGGAGCTGATTGATAAATACCACGTGGGTGCGGAGCTGACCGGCATTGCCCCCATGTTCTATATCACTTTTAAAAAGGATGAAAGCGGTGACTATAAGGGCAAGCGGACCGACTTTTACACCCAGCTCATCCGCAAGGGCTTTTTCTTCTCACCGTACCACCATGCCTATATCAGTTTTCGACACACGGAAGAAGACCTGGCCCTGGCCCTGAAGGCCGTTGAGGAATCACTGGCCTTTGTGGAGGAAAAATATTCGTAGGGTCTTGGCCTTGAGGATCAACACAAGGGGTATGGTCCCTTCTCGAAAAGCAGGGTTTGGTATTTCGCTTTGGGAAAGGGTCTGAGAAAAGAACGTGGGCCCGCCGGGCCTTCCAACAGTAAAGGGTTAGAAAAGTGATTATTCCAGAGTTTGAATACACTGCCCCGGGAGACCTCCAGGAGGCACTGGATTACCTGGCCTCTCATGGGGAAGAGGCCGTTGTGCTGGCCGGGGGCACCGACCTGCTTGTGCGGATGAAACAACGGCTCGCAAAACCCCGTTTTGTGGTAAGCCTGAGGAAACTGGATGACCTCAGGGGAATAAGAGAACAGGACGGCATGATCGTTATTGGGGCCATGACCTCCCTAATGGAGGTCCTGGAAAGCGAGGTCGTTGACAAAGGTCTGCCCGCACTGAAACAGGCCGTGGCCAAGATCGGGGCCCCCACGATCCAGCACTTTCGGGGAACGATCGGCGGCAACCTCTGCCTGGATACGCGCTGTCTATTCTACAATCAATCCCGCTTCTGGCGATCCGGCAGGACCCCGTGCCACAAGGACAACGGCCAGACCTGCTATGCAGAGGAAAACAGTGACAGGTGCCGCTCGGCCAACCAGTCTGACGGGGCCTGCGCACTGATGGCCCTGGGTTGTGATCTGGTCCTGGCATCTGCCAGGGGTGAAAGGGTGCTCTCAGTGGAAGAGTTCTTTACAGGAAAGGGAGAAAGTCCCTTTGCCGCGAGACCCGACGAAATTCTCCTGACCATACGTGTCCCGGCGGCCGAAGCCGGGACAGGGAGCAGTTTTCAAAAGGTCGCCTATCGTTCGGCCATAGACTTTCCCCTGGTTTCGACTGCGGTGTGGGTAAGGGTGACC
>DREN01000046.1 GCA_011051075.1 Deltaproteobacteria bacterium
AGAGCATGAAGAACCTTGTCGGCACGGAGCGGCCCAACTGGCTGAGGAGAATCTTTGCCCGCAAAGACCTGGACATGGAGCGTGTGTTGGGCATCATCTCCTCCCTGAAAAAGGGCTACAGCCTGAGCCTGGGCAGGATTGAAGAGGCCCTGGGGGAATTTGGCGTGACCGCCATACCATGCGAGGGCGAGCCCTTTGATCCCGGCCGCATGACCGCCGTGGAGATCGAGGAAAGGAGCGATGTGCCAGATGGAACAGTGCTTGAAGTATTCCGGACCGGTTACGCCTCCGAGTCTGAAATAATCAGGCCCGCCCAGGTGAAGGTGGCCCGTAAACCCGCGGAAAGGAGCAGTGGAGAATTGCGGTAGTTTTCAAAAAACCAGGATTTCAGTTCTCGCCCCTGGTCGCAGGTTCTTGAGATGATACGAATTCCAGAGACGAGAAGACTGTTTCAAAATGAACCCTTTATTGAGCAGGAGTAAAGAAAATGGACAGTTCCGATACCATCGTGGGAATCGATCTTGGAACCACCAATTCGGAGATCGCCGCGTTTGTTGACGGAAAGGTGCAGATCATAGGCCCTGGAAACAGTCCCATGCTCCCGTCGTGCGTCGGCCTTTCAAAGGCGGGGGATCTACTCATAGGCGCCCCTGCAAGGAACCAGCAGCTACTCTATCCGGAGCTCACCGTGCGGAGCATCAAGAGGAAGATGGGGAGCAGTGAGAAAATAACCCTCGGCCCCAGGACCTTTTCGCCACAGGAGATATCTGCCCTCCTCCTCAGGGAGCTGGCCGAGTGGGCCAAAAAACGGCTCGGGAGCCCGGTAAGGAGGGCGGTTATATCGGTTCCCGCCTACTTCTCCGATTCCCAGCGAAACGCCACCCGTGAGGCCGGGGAACTGGCCGGGCTCGAGGTGGTCAGGATACTCAATGAACCGACTGCTGCGAGTCTTGCATACGGTTATGGCTCGGATGAAAGGCTCACTATTATGATTTACGACCTGGGAGGCGGCACCTTCGATGTCTCCATCGTTACCACCGAAGATGAGGTCACGGAGGTGCTGGCAAGCCATGGAAACAACCGCCTGGGAGGGGATGACTTCAATGAACTGCTGGTCGAGAGGCTTCTCGATGAATTCGTCGACACCCACGGCATTGACCTCCGAAACGGCCACAGCGCGGCGCTCGCCCGGCTGTGGTGGGCCGCGGAAGGGGCCAAGAAGAGGCTCAGCTTTCAGCCCTTTGTAAACATACGTGAAGAGGCCCTGGCGAACAAGGGGGGTGTACCACTGCATCTGGAAACCGAAATCTCCCGCGAAGAGTTCGAGGATATGATCCGGCCCCTTATGGAATCCACGCTGGACTGCGTGTCCAAGGCCATGAATGATGCGGGAAAGGGGACCGGAGACCTTGACGCCATACTGCTTGTGGGAGGTTCAACGCGGATTCCCATGGTTTCAAAGGCCCTTGAGGAACGTACGGGGGTGAGCCCCCGCCACGAAATTCATCCGGACCTGTGTGTGGCCCTCGGTGCGGGGGTCATGGGCTCACGGCTCGCGGGGCATGATGTGGAAAGGGTCCTGGTGGATGTTACCCCCTATTCTTTCGGGCCCTCCTATCTGGGGGAGAGGGAAGGTTCTCTCTATCCCTACTGCTACCATCCCATCATCCGAGCGAATACACCTCTTCCGGTCACCCGCACGGAGAAGTATTATACCTCGTTTCCGTTCCAGTCAGAGGTAGAGGTGGAGATATTTCAGGGGGAGGATCCTGACGCCATGAAAAATATCCCGGTGGGTAACTTCCGGATAACGGGCCTCCAGACCGGTGAGGAACCAAACACCGTGCTCTGCAAGATGAGCCTTGATGTGGACGGCATCCTGAAGGTGACCGCCACGGAAAAGTCCACCGGAAAATCAAAGCAGATAACCATTGACAACGCTCTCAGGCCCATGAGCGACGGAGAGATTGCCACCGCAAGAAAGCGTCTGCAGGCCCTGTACGATTCCCGCTCGGCAGAGATGGGAGATCTATATGATCTTTTTGAAGAGACCCGATCGGAGGACGTGCAAAAGGAAGCTGGGTTCAGGGACAATGTCATTCAATTCCCGGGTGCCAGGAAGATGAGCAGGGATGATTTACCCAACGGTGCGGTAAGGGAGAATTCTGAAGACCTGCCTCAGGGAGAGGATGATGAGTGGACTGTAATGCTGGGTCATGCCCAGGCCCTCCTGGACCGCAGTCGCAGGCTCCTTGACAGCATGCACCATGAAGACAGGGAAGAGGCAATCGACCTTCATGATCAGATCGAGTCCGCGCTTGCTTCGAAGGATGCCGAAGGCTTGGCCGAGGCATGCGACGAACTCAAGGAGCTGCTTTTCTTTGTGGAAGGTAAGTGATGGGCTCGGAAAACGGTTACAGATGCCCTGTTTGCAGGGCAAAGTTCAGGGCAACACGGGAATGCTCACGATGCGGGGCAGATCTTTCAAGTATTATGAGGATTGCCGCCGAGGCATGGATTTGCCGAAAGAACGCGGTCAGGGCCGTCCGTGCCCTTGCTTTTGACAAGGCAAAGGAGTTGGCTGAAAGGTCCCAGACCCTTCAGCAAACCGAGAGGGGAAGACGGCTTTTGCTGTTGACCTCATGGTTAAAATCCGGATGAACCATTTTTGAACTTTGGAGAAATATTCGATTTTCCCTTGACAGAGACACGGCTTTGGTGCATGGTGAAAAAATTCATGGGTTGTCCTTGATTGGACTTAGAGGGAAGACGGTGCGAATCCGTCGCGGGCCCGCCTCTGTAATCGGGGACGAACACCGCATAATGCCACTGTCAGGAATTCAACTCTACATGCCGCCAAGATAAAGCGGCATGGAATTCAGTGCCTGATGGGAAGGCGCGGTCAGTAGGACGATCCGTAAGCCAGAAGACCTGCCCATGTGATTCTGAGTGCAGTGGACCCCCGTGGACAGGGCGAAAACTGCATATGGCTGGATGGAAAACGGCATCCCCGTATCAGAGATATCTGATACGGGGATTTTTTTGGCCTCTGCAGGGCCTGTCTTAGCGGGTACTCCGACTGAAATGACTATCATGAAGAACAGGATATTTTTTTACTTTGCCGTTGTTGTGCTTGCCCTGACGATAGAGGGCCTTCCCCCGTCCATTGCGGGGACGGATAAGGATGCCGTTACCCTGGACACGGTAATCGTCACGGCCCGGCAGGACGAGGAGGAGAGGTTTGAAACCGGGGATGTGGACATGGAGGAGTTCACCGGGTTTGTCTCGGTCATAAAGCGCCAGGATTTTGAAGGCAAGATGGAGGACCTTGGAGAGGTGCTCCAGAAGGAGGCCGGCATCCAGATAAGGCAGTCCGGCGGGCTCGGGAGCTTCTCCACCGTGTCCATGCGCGGTTCTTCCAGCGAGCAGGTCCTGGTTTACATGGACGGGGTGCTCTTGAACGACGCGGCAGGGGGCGGGGTCGATCTGAGCAATATCGCGCTTTCCGACGTGGCTGCAATAGAGGTCTTTCGAGGGGTTTCGCCCATCAACTTTGGCAAGGGGTCCATTGGCGGGGTAATCAACATCAGGACGCTGCGGGCCAGAGAGGGCTTTAAGGCCAGCGCTGACGCGGGATACGGCTCTTTTAACACCCGCAAGCTGAGCGGCTTTGTGAATCATAAGACGGGAAAGTGGGACTACCTCATATCCGCGGGGTACTTGGGGAGTGACAACGATTTTGAGATGTTGAACGATAACGGGACACCTCAGAACCCGGCGGACGACAAATGGGAAAAGCGCAACAACGCCCAGTTCAACCAGGGGAATATCCTGGCGAAATTGGGGTACGATTTTACCGATGATACCAGAGTGGCCGTTGTGAATCAGTGGTTTTCAAAGGACCAGGGGCTGCCAAGCTGGAACAACAGCCCCCAGACCGAGACCTCTTTGGACACGGAGAGGAATATCACGACCCTCAGTCTCATTTCGGACGATATCGGGCCGCTCCATTTCAACACCAGGACCAGCGTTGACTACTCGTACAAGTATGAGATGTACGACGACAGCCAGGGCCATGTGGGCCTCGGCAGGCAGAAGACCCGCTATATAACCAACCGTTACGGCGGGAAGTTCTACGTAGAATCTCCCTTCAGCTGGAATACCGTAGGGTTTCTTGTAGATATGCACCATGAGGACTATGAGCCTGAAGACCTGCTGACGAACCGGGAGACCAATAAGAGTACAAGGGATATCCTGACCGCCGGTCTCCAGGACACCATCTTTCTGCTGGAGGACACACTAACGGTCATCCCTGCCCTGCGCTATACCAACATCAAGGACGACCTTAGGAGCGGAACCGACGCCTGGGGCGGGGGAGTCAACGCCACTTCCAGACACGACGATTACGTCAACCCTCAGTTGGGCGTCAAGTACAACCCAGTGGACTGGCTGGTCCTCAAGACCAACCTGGCGCAATACGTGAGAGAACCCTCGTTTTTTGAACTGTTCGGGGACCGCGGGTTCTTTATCGGCAATCCTGACCTGAAGGCGGAAAAGGGGATAAACTTCGACGCAGGGTTCAACGTGGGGTGGTCAAAGCCGTTTAGCTGGCTTGAACGGATCTCGCTGAACGGCACCTACTTCCATACCAAGGCCGACGACCTCATTACCTTTGTCTACGATTCAAGGGGAATAGGCAGGGCCGAGAATATCTCGGAGGCCAGGATAGACGGTGTTGAAGGCGGCTTCCAGGTGGATTTCCTCAAGTTCTTCCGCCTGACCGCGAGCCTTACGTGGCAGGACCCTGTGAATGAGGGTCAGGTCAGGGCTTTTCACGGTAAGAGGCTCCCCGGAAGGTACAAGACCTCGGCTGCGGGCAACCTGGAGGCCAGGTATGGAGGGGTGAAGGTCTACTTAGAGTACCTGAGAGAGACCGGTATCTACTACGATTCGGCCAACCTCCTGCCCGCAGATGACAAGAACGTGTTCAACGCGGGGATTTCCTGGCTTTACAGGTCGTTCCTCTTCAGCCTCGAGGGAAAGAACCTGACAAACGACCGTTACGAGGACTTCAACGGCTACCCAATGCCTGGAAGGGCCTTCTATTTCACGGTAGGCTACAGGTATTAGAGCGATCAGGGGATCCATGTGATAATCGAAATCGGGATCCCTGTCGAAATCGACAAGAGACGGAACCGGGGGGTTGGGTATCTTCTCAAGAATCCGGGCAAACCCCCTGCGCCTCCTCGCCAGTCTCGCCGGTGCCAGGTGGGGTTGAAAGGTATGCGCTCCCCGAACATTTCGGGAAGTTACGGGGTTAGACCGTAAACGGTTCAATTATGCGGGAATCGGCGTGTCTGATTCCCTGTAGAGGTGTCAATCTTAGATGTTAGGAGGAGTCTTGATGAAAAGGAAGATGAATTTTTCAGGCAGAGGCGGGGTGTTTATGTTTATGGCCCCTGTGTTTTTAACCCTCATGATGGTGATCTGCGCCGGCGGGCCGGTATATTCCGCTGAAACCCAGAAGGCGGTGGTCGCCACAGTGGCCCCTGACTACTCGAGCGGGGCCCACTCCGTGGTGTCGGTTGATCCTGTGGGCGGTCCCAGGAGCGTCCAGAACGATCTTGACCCAACGGTCTCGGACATCACGGTGGCGTCCTACGAAAACTCGTTTTACATCCTGGAGCGGACCGGGAGAAATAATGTCACCAAGTACAACATCGACAATCCCGCCAATGCCATATGGCAGTGGTCCACCGAAGGGGATGAGACCAACTCCAACCCCCACGACCTGGTGTTTGAAAGCGAACAGAAGGCCTACCTGCTCCGGTACGGCAGCGACACGGCCTGGATCGTCAATCCTTCGGCAACCAGGGAGGCGGACTTCAAGATCGGCGAGCTGGACCTGAGCGCCTACCAGTACGAGGGCAACGCCCCTGGTATGCACAGCGGCGTGATCGTGGACGGGAAGCTCTTTATCACCCTCCAGAGGTTTGACAGCACCTGGACCCCGCAGACGGCCTACGTGGCGGTGTTCGACGTTACAACCGATACGGAGATGGACACGGGCAAGGGCTCAGGCGACATGTTAGGCATCCCCCTTCCGGTGAAGAACCCCGGGGCCATCCAGTACCTGGCCGACAACAACACGGTTTATGTCCAGGGATCGGGTCATTTCTTCGGTACCCTCGAGTACTCCAGCGGCATAGCGGCCATCGATCCGGCCACCTACGACGTCTCCA
>DREN01000103.1 GCA_011051075.1 Deltaproteobacteria bacterium
CGAGATGGTGGTAATGCCCCAGGCCGCTCATTTCAAGGGCGAAGAAGACTATGCCGTGGCATTTGCCACGCCCGTTGATGCCGAAGGCATTACCTTTGTATGCCAGTACACACCCTTCTCTGCTGAAAGGGATATGGCCGATGATCCGGAAGAGCTGGGCAACCCTCTCTACGGTCAGCGAGAGACCTCCATGGTGATCTTTAAGGATGTCTTTATTCCCTGGGAAAGGGTATTCCATTGCGGAGAGTACCCCTATTCGGTGAAACTTGTGACCCGTTTTGCCAAGACCCATCGAATGACCTGCGGAGGAACCTGCAAAGTGGGCTTTATGAACCAGATCATCGGGGCCTCGAAACTGATCCAGGAGTACAAGGGGCTTGAAAAGGCCACTCACATAAACGAGCAGTTAATGGAAATGGTGGTCCTGAGAGAAACAGGACGGGCCTGCGGTATGGCTGCCGCGCAAAAAGGCGCAGAGGAGCCGGAAGGTTCCGGAGTATTTTTGCCTGATGAAATGATGGGCAATGTCTCCAAGCTGAATGTGTGTAACGCCTTCTGGCGGGTCATGGCCCTGGCCGGAGATATCGGCGGGGGATTGATAGTCACCCTGCCGTCCCTGAAAGAGCTGAAGAACCCCGAGGTAAAGGATTATGTGGAGGAGTTCTACAGTTTTGGCTCTGACGAACCCACGGAAAACATCATGAAGGTGCACAAACTTTTGCAGAACTGGACTGCCGGGCTTCATGGTGTGGGCACCTGGCACGGCGCAGGACCGGTCATGGCCCAGAAGATCATGCTGCAGAGGGTGATCGACTACGATCATGACAAGGAGATCGTAAAACGTACCTTGAACATCAAGGATAAGGAAGATCAGCCGGCCGAATAGGCCTTAACAAGGGGTTTTGCCGGCCCTGTAATCACCGTGATCCGCCCTGGAATCCGGGGGACGCAGGGCCGGCAGATCCCGTCCGTGGACCATGATGTTCTTATCATGAGAATCTTTCTCCGGGCGTGAACGAACTGAAAAGGGACATAAGGGGTCAGAGAGGAGAATTGATCATGGAGACCTTTACCGGAAAGCAGCGAGTTGCCGCGGCCTTTAAAAAGACGTTTACGGACCAGGATCCGGTCGTTGACCGGGTCCCCTCATATCCGTTCATGGGGCAGTGCAACGCCCAGCTCATAGGCGCATCCATAAGGGAGTTTCTGCTGGACCCGAAGGTGTTTGTTAAGGCCCAGGTGGCCGCCTATGAACGTTATAAACCCGATATTCTCCTCATGCAGTGGGACCTGCTCATGGATGTGGAGGCCCTGGGCAATGAACTGAAGTTTCCCGAGGACAGCCTCTGTATCTCCACCAGACTGGCCCTGGAAGACAAGGGAAAGCTGAGCAGCCTTCAGCTTGCCGATCCCACAAGAGACGGACGCCTCCCCGGCTATCTGGAGGCCCTGGTTGAGACAAGAAAGATAATCACCGATACCGCTGTATCCCCGGTTATCGCCGGACCATGGACCATTGCCATCGGCCTGAGAGACGCCAACAACCTGCTCAAGGATTCCATGAAAGACCCTGATTATGTCCATGAGCTCATGGAGTTCTGTACGCGGCAGGCCATCAGATTCGGTGATGCCCTTGTTGATCTTAACATCGGCCCCAACTATTCAGAGGCCCCCGCCTCATGCAGTCTCATCTCTCCGAGGATATATCGTAAACTTATCTTCCCCTACCACAAGGAGATTGTGGATCATTTCAAGGAGAAAAAGGTGGGCGTAGGGCTTCATATCTGCGGATTCACGGATCCTATCCTAAAAGACATGGTCGAGACCGGTGTAACCAATATCAGCGTTGACGCGCCTACAGACCTCGCAAAGGCCGCGGATGCGGCCAGGGGCAAGGCCGTACTCATAGGCAACGTGGATACCAACCTCTTTTTCTACGGCAGCAAAGAGGATATGAGACAGGCCATGAAGAAGTGCCTGGAGGCGGCTCCCAGGGACAGCGGCTATATCCTGGCCTCCGGTTGCGAGGTGCCTGGCGTTGCCCCTCCGGAAAAGATAGACTGGTTCATGGAACTGGCGGACGAGCTTGGCAGGTACGCTTGACCTGATCCGATTTTAGGATGCGGTCTATGAAGGGGAGTCCATGGTTCCCGCGGCTCTGCTGGAGCATGATGCCCGTGACAATCCCTGTGAGAAGGCCCGTCATAACAGGAAGGATCATGCCCATGGGATTCCCGGCCGCGGTCTGACCCAGGACCATACCTGTTGCAAGGCCCGCTGACAGCCCGACAAGGGGGACTCCAACCAGGTTGCGGACGCTCCTTCTCCGTGCCCCTGGATTATGGGCCAGGGAAACCCGGTCTCCCACGAGGGCACCCGCCGTATTCAAGACCTCCACCGTTATCCTGGCGGTACACTCCGAGCAGTGATCGCATACCTTTGCCCCGGGCGCATCCGGGATGCCGGGCTGATCGGTGTATATGATCACCTCAGCCCTCCCGTCTTTCAGGAGACAGGTTACAAGACCTTCTGATGAGGGCAATTATCCCCCCTTTCACGGGCCGGGTTTTTAGGCCATTTAGGGCCCTGATACTGAACATTGAGGCGGCTGATCATTGTGGTTCAGAGGTTCGGGCTCATTGAAGCCCTAATTTCGCGGCCAGTTCTTGGTAATGCGTGGGGAATTCCGGCTGAAAGTTCTGATAAAAGGTTATGGGGTAACGGGCCCCGATCTTTTTGCCCGCCTCCTTCAGACCCCTTATGAGAGGGTCAAGGAAGGCCAGGGGAAGGGCAAGGATCATCTCATCATCCGCGGTCATGGAAAAGATACGGTCTCCGGGCCCTGGGAGCACCACCCTCGGTCTCTCAGATACCATGGGGCGGATCAGGTACTCGGGGCACTCCACTTTTCCCCCAAAGATCCCCTTGATCTTCTCTTCCGTGTCGAACGTGGCGGCCTGGACAAGACGGGAGATCTGGCCCGGATTTCCGTAAAGCACCACGGTATCCGGTTCCAGGGGTATCTTGTGAAGGGGGCTTATGAGAAGGGCCTCATATCTCCCGTTATCCAGAAAGCACATCTGGCCCACCTCGCTGGCGGTCTTCTCAACACTGCTCTTATAGTTTGAGGTGAAAAAGGCATCGGCCATATCTTTCTCAGGGTCCGGAGACCCGGTCAGACCAAGGGCGAGGGCTGAAAGGGGGCAGATGAGGTCTTCTGAGGTTATCCCCATCTGCCAGCCGTAGGTCCGGGCCATGGTCATGGCCTGGCACGTGGTGATCTTCTTCTTGAGAAACAGGGCGGGCCTGCGGCTCTTTTCAGGGAGGGCGTCTTTTTCTTCCAGAAATTTTACCCCCACGGGAAAGGTCTTGAGCCTCAGGTCGTTGTAGATGAATTGAGATTGTTCTGCCAGTTGAGCAGTATCCATTGATATTCCTCCTGATATTTTGGGTTTCCGGTACGGGCAGGTCCGAACCGGTCGGATTTGCAACAAAGTCCCCTGCGGTTCTCCAAAGGGATGGGTTCAGATCCCGCACAACCTGTAGGCGCAGGTCTTGGCGGATTCAACGTCGGCCAGTCGGGTAATCATGATCTTCTGTGCCTGGGGAGAGCCTGCGCCGTGGATCGATTCGGTCAGGTATGACACGGCTCCTGTTCCCAGGGTGATGTTTTCAATGAGCCGTAGTATCCGCAGGCGCTTTTCACTGTTCTCCCCCTTTCTGCCGGTCAGATACTTCCGGATATAGTGCCCGATTTCAGGGTTATCCAGATCACCGAGGGACGGCATGGTAACCAGAATGCCGCCGGTTATATCCTGGGCCAGGCGGGAAATCTCAAAGGGAAACCGTGTGATGTTGAGTTTGCACACATTGGCCAGGAGCGGATCCACTGCAAAGGCCCCGCTTGGGGTGGCATAACCCCTGCCCGCGCTGGCCAGGGCCCCCGCGTGCAGGGTCTCGTTCAGGTGGATCATCTCGGCTATCTTGTCCCTGACGTGGGAGCTTTTTTCCGTTCCCTGGATCTCTGCTATGGCGGCAGTGGCGCCGATGAGGACATCGCCCACCCCCACCTTGCATCCCCCGTAACTTGCCCTGTGATGGGCCGCGAATAGCTCAACGAGCCTCCCTGCCATTTGGTACTCGCCCTTCATGAACACCCTTTCCTCGGGCACAAACACGTCTTCAAAGGTCACCATGGCCTCGCAGCCACCGTAGTAGAGGTTCCCCACGTCCGGCCTGCCCTCTTCAAGTCGTCTTGTGTCGGAGGGCTGCCGGCCGTAGATGAAGGTGACTCCCCTGGTATCTGCCGGCACGGCAAAGGAGACGGCGTAGGCCCGGTCTTCCTCCCTGAGGGCCCTTGTGGGCACCACCAAAAGTTCGTGGGAGTTAACCGCGCCGGTAATGTGGAGCTTTGCGCCGCGGATCACAACACCTCCCTTTTTTTCTTCAACAATCCGCAGGTACTGGTCAGGATCTTCCTGGCTTGAAGGCGGCAGGCTCCGGTCCCCCTTGGTGTCTGTCATGCATGCGGCCGGTACCAGATCGTTTGACTGTATATACTTCATGAAATCAACGAATCTGTCGTGGTACCGGGTGCCCAGTTCCCGGTCCAGATCGTGGGTGATGGCGTATACCGTATTCATGCAGTCCAGGCCGGCGCAGCGCTGGAAACAGCAGGCTGTCTTCCTCCCCATCTCCCTCAGCATGAGGATCTTTTTTATGAGGTCTTCCACATCCTGCTGAATATGGGTAAAGCGGTTTATGGTTTCCCCTGTCAGGTGAGACCGGGCCGTGAACAGGTGCTTCATATCCTCCTGTGCGGCCTGTTCATAGGTCTCGGCCAGTGCCTGGGCAGGGGGCCGTGAGATGGGATGATCCGGGACGCTTTCAACCCTTTCACCCTGGATAAAGACCCTGTTATCAAGCCTTCCTATGCTGGTCAGATACGCATCTCTGGTCATCAAGGTCATTGTTTCCTCCCTGTTTCCCTAAGTTTCCTCTTCCTTTGATCCGTGATTCTCCCTATTGTCTTCAGGCCCTTCCGGCATTTCCCTGAGATCCGGGGTCATGTTTTCCTCAACAGGCCGCCCGGAACGATCTATCCAGAGCCTCAGGATGTCCGGTCTGGAGTAATGACCAACGGTATCAAGGACGTTTTTCTGCCTGATAATGGCCTTCAGGTCGATCTCTGCAACGGCCATGCCCTCGCCTTCGGGAAGGGGACCGGCTAAATAGAGACCGTAGGGGGCCACGATCCCCGTGCAGATCCCGCCTTCTATATATTTTTCAAGGGAGGCGTCCGAAGAAACTATCTCGGCCCTCTGTTTATGGTCCAGCCATCCGGTGGAGTTTACTACAAAGGCCCCCGATTCCATGGCATGATGGCGTATGGCCGCGTCGATCTGCTGTGACATGGAATCACCGGCAAAGGCGCCAGGAAAATGGGAGCAGTGTATCTCTTCGGCCTGGGTCATGAGGGCGTACCGTGCAAGGGGCATGTAATGCTCCCAGCAGATCAGGGCGCCTAACCGGCCAAGGGAGGTGTCAAAAACCCTGAGACCGCTCCCGTCCCCCCAGCCCCAGACCATCCGCTCATGGAAGGTGGGCATGATCTTCCGCCTCTTTCCAAGGAGGGTGCCGTCGGCATCAAAGATGAGCTGGGTGTTGTACAGGCTTCCCCCCTCCCTTTCGTTCACACCAAGGACCACCACGGTGCCGGCATCCCTCGCGGCCTTTCCCACTGCCTCGGTGACCGGGCCCGGGACCTCCACGGCCTGTTCATAAAGCCTGCCGTGAAGCTCCGAGATAACCGCCGGTGGCTTTACCCAGGCGAAGTAGGGGTAGTTGGGAACAAAGGTCTCGGGAAACACGGCCAGCCTGATTCCCTCCTCACCGCATTTTTCAATGTAGTTCAGTACCTTTTCCGTGCTCCCGTCACGGTCAAAGAGTACCGGCGAAAGCTGTACGGCCGCGGCCCTGAAGGTCATGTTTTTCCTGCCCGCCATCCTTACCTCCTCCTTTTCGAAGAACGTGCATGTTTCGAGATTAACACCCACTATATGGGAAGCGTCAGACCCTGTCAACGATGGATAGGGGTTGGGGGATTTAGGGATTTAGGAATTTAGGGATTGGGGGGGTCGGGAAAAGGATTGCATTTCACTCGACGATCCAGGTATAAGGGGTGTGTTGACGGAGGATGATCTTGGATCTGCTTCAGC
>DREN01000314.1 GCA_011051075.1 Deltaproteobacteria bacterium
GCTGATCCGAAGCTGGCCTTGAGAAATTCCCTGTTGAGACGAGCGATATTTGTGATGGAGATCTCCTTGGGACACTGCACCTCGCACTCGGTGTGATTGGTACAGTTTCCGAACCCCAGTTCATCCATTGTTCGAAGCATGGATATGGCACGCTTGGCGGCCTCTGTTCTGCCCCGGGGGAGGAGCGCCAGGTGGGATATTTTTGCTCCCACAAAAAGCATGGCAGAGGCATTGGGGCACGCGGCGACGCATGCGCCGCAGCCGATACACGCGGCGGCATCCATGGCGAGCTCGGATTTTTCGGCTGAAACGGGGATGCTGTTTGCCTCGGGGGCCTGGCCGGTATTCACGGAGATATATCCTCCCGCCTGGATAATAACATCAAAGGCACTTCGGTCTATCATCAGATCTTTCACGATAGGAAAAGGCCTTGCCCGGAACGGCTCTATGACGATGGTGTCCCCATCGTGGAAATGCCGCATGTGGAGTTGACAAAGGGTCGTGCCCGGCTGGGGACCATGGGCATAGCCGTTCACAACAGCGCCGCAGGCGCCGCAGATACCTTCCCTGCAGTCATGATCAAAAGCAATGGGTATTTTGCCTTCCAGGGTGAGCTTTTCGTTGAGGACGTCCAGCATTTCCAGAAATGACATGTCCGTATCGATATCATTCAGTTTATGGATCTCAAGGTGGCCCTTGTCCTTTGCATTTTCTTGACGCCAGATTTTCAAGGTGAGTTTGATGGTTCCGCTCATTTGTAACTCCTCTGGGTTAGGTGCACATTCTCGAACGCAAGCGGTTCTTTGTGAAGGACTGGAGTTTTTCCCTCGCCTGTATATTCCCAGGCTGCAACATAGCACGATGTATCGTCCTGGCGAAGGGCCTCGTGTTCTTCTGTCTGATACGCCACATTGAAATGACACCCGCAGGATTCCTTTCTGGAAAGGGCGTCCTCCACCATTAATTGTGCAAACTCCAGGAAATCGGCAACCCGTCCCGCGCGTTCAAGGGTCTGATTCAAATCATCGGATGTCCCTGGAACAATGGCGTTTTCCCAGAACTCTTCCCGCAATTGCGGAATAAGCTCTTTGGCCTTCAGGAGCCCTTCATCTGTCCGTGCCATGCCGCAGTACTCCCACAGGATATGGCCGAGCTCCCGGTGAAGGTCATCAACCGTGCGGTGCCCTTTCAATGTCAACAGTTTCCGGGTCCTTTCCACGGCCTGCTGCGCAGCGTCTTCAAACGCGGGATGAGAGGTATTGACCTCTGAGAGGGAGGTTCCCGCCAGGTAGCCACCGACGGTGTAGGGGATGACAAAGTACCCATCGGCAAGCCCCTGCATGAGGGCGCTGGCCCCCAGCCGGTTCGCCCCGTGGTCTGAAAAATTTGCCTCTCCCAGCACAAAGAGCCCGGGGATGGTACTCATGAGGTTATAGTCCACCCACAAGCCACCCATCACGTAATGGACCGCCGGGTAGATCATCATGGGTGTTTCATAGGGGTTCTCCCCGGTAATCCGTTCGTACATGTCGAAGAGATTTCCGTATTTCCGTCTGATGGTCTCTTTTCCGTCCCGCTCGATAGGGTCCCTGAAATCCAGGTACACGGCATAGCCGGTGGGGCCGACTCCCTTGCCCTTGTCACACTGCTCTTTTGCATTCCTGGAGGCCACGTCGCGAGGCACAAGGTTCCCGAAGCTCGGGTATTTTCTTTCCAGATAGTAGTCCCGTTCATCCTCAGGGATTTCATTGGGTGGACGTTTGTCCCCTGGGTTTTTCGGGACCCAGACCCGGCCGTCATTCCTGAGGCTCTCGCTCATCAGGGTCAGTTTGGACTGATAGGTTCCATGTACAGGAATGCAGGTTGGATGGATCTGGACAAAACAGGGATTCGCGAAAAACGCGCCCTTCTTGTAGGCCTTGAAAATGGCCGATACATTGGAATTCATGCCATTGGTGGAGAGGTAGTAGGCATTGCCATATCCGCCGGTAGCCATAATCACCGCGTGAGCAGCATGTTTTTCTATCTCCCCGGTGATAAGGTTGCGGGCCACCACGCCGCGTGCACACCCGTCCACAACCACCAGGTCAAGAATTTCCCTCCGGGGAAGCATTTCAATATGGTGGTCAGCCACCTGGCGCATCATTGCGCTGTAGCAGCCCAGGAGAAGCTGTTGTCCGGTCTGTCCCCGGGCATAAAAAGTACGGGAAACCTGTGCACCCCCAAAAGACCTGTTGGCAAGAAGTCCGCCATATTCCCGTGCAAAAGGAACGCCCACGGCCGTGCAGTGGTCAATGATCTGGTTGCTGATCTGGGCCAGGCGATAGACATTGGCTTCCCGGGCGCGAAAATCCCCGCCCTTGATGGTATCGTAAAAGAGGCGCCAGATGCTGTCCCCGTCACCGGGGTAGTTCTTGGCGGCGTTAATGCCCCCCTGGGCCGCAATGCTGTGGGCGCGTCGGGGCGTATCCTGCAGGCAGAATGACTTGACATGGTAGCCCAGTTCCGCAAGGGTGGCAGATGCGGATCCGCCAGCAAGTCCTGTGCCGAGGACGATAATTTCAAATTTTCGTTTGTTTGCGGGACTGACGAGTTTCAGGTCGAACTTGTGTCTGTCCCACTTGGTCTCGAGAGGACCTCCCGGGACCTTTGCATCCAATGTCATGGTAGACTCCTTACGCACTCAGAAATATGAAAACCGGTATGGAGGAAAAACAGGCACCGATAATCAGGGCATAAACCATGCTGATGACCTTGACGGCCGGCATGTACTTGGGATGATTAGCCCCTATGGTCTGGAAAGCACTCCAGAACCCGTGGTTAATATGAAAACCCACGACGATGACGGAAAACACGTAAAAGGCCGCATATAAAGGGTCTTGAAAGGCTGTCGTCACGATACGGTACAATCCGCCGCCGGCGGTTCTGTCCACAAAAGTAAACGCAAAAAGATGGATAATTACGAATACCAGGATGTAGAGTCCCGTATATGCCTGCAATCTTGACGATACGGTTTGACCGCCAGGGGTTGTTTTCCTGATAACACTCTTTTTCATCACATACCCCTTGGGCCGTGCGGCCAGGTTCTGAAAATACAGGATCCCACCGAAAAGGACGTGGAGCAGTGCGAAAAAGATGAGTCCGCCTTCCGCCAGGCGCAGCAGGATGAGACGCTCGTGGAGGTGGGCGGAGTACCCCTCGAACGCTGAACCTCCACCGTAGTAAAAGAAATTACCCACAAGGTGCATCGCCAGGAAAAGGCAGAAGCTGAGGCCCGTTATGGCCATCACCAGTTTCTTGCCAATGGATGACATAAACGTCGCAGTAAACCAGCTCACTTTTTCCTCCATTCCTGTTCCCTCAGTTTTGAATAAGCCCTTCACCTTTGGTGGAGGATTCGAATAGGTTCTCCCGAGATTGTTGATCCCATACGCGCCTTTCAGCTCGCGCAGGAAAAAGTCCATTCTCTTGTCTTTCAGGACCGCCTCAGGCTTTGAGCGTTCCGTAGAAGCAAGAGAATGGAAATGATTGACAATATCTTACATTGTTTTGCAGACCTGTTCTATGGCAGCCGCCATTGCCTCGTCTTCCTTCCGGATATCTTCGAGGGTCTTGGGCTTCACTTCAGGCGGTTTTTCCTCAAGTCCGTATTTCCATTTGAGGAACTGTTCCCCGGTGGTGGGGTAGAGGGCATAGATAAGGAGGTCATAGTCATCTTTTGCCAGATCTCCTATCTTTTTCCGGTCTTTTTCAAGCTCCGGCTCCAGGTAATCAGCAGCACGGCCGGTGACCGGTGTCTGGCCGCGTTTGTAATTCTTGAGCACGATCTTCTGTACCTCGGGATCAACCGGGATGGGCGTCTTTCCATACAGGCCGTAAACCAGGTCTTTCACCTCGTTTGTCACCATTTTGTACTTGCCGAAAAGAACATTCAGAACGGCCTGGACTCCCACAATCTGGCTTGTAGGAGTTACAAGGGGCGGCATCCCGAGTTCTCTCCTTGTCACTGCTATCTCCTTGTGCACTTCAGGCAGCCGGTCAAGGGCCTTGGCCTCTTTCAACTGGTTCACCAGGTTAGAAATCATCCCTCCCGGGATCTGGTGGGCAAGGACACCTGTATCAATGACGGACATCCTGTTCTTGGCAAGATAATCGCGATACTTGGGGGCAATTGACTCCATGTAGTCACCCAGATCCAGAAGATCATGGAGGTCAAGCCCTGTGTCTCTATCTGTCTCGAACAGGGTTGCCACGATCGGTTCGACTGCGGGCTGTGAGGTGCGAAGAGCGAATGGAGCAAGACAGGTGTCTACAATGTCCACCCCTGCCTCAATCGCTTTGAGGTAGACCATGGAAGCCATACCGCTGGTATAGTGCGTGTGCAGGTGGATGGGTATATTTATAACCTTCTTCAACTCGGTGACAATTTTAGCAATATCAAACGGCGCCATGATGCCTGCCATGTCCTTGAGACACAGGGTGTCAGCTCCCATATCCTGGATCTCCTTTGCCTTGGAGATATAATATTCCAGGTTGAATACATCACCACCCATACGCCTTTCGGTGAGGGTGTAGCAGATCGTTCCCTGAAAATGCTTGCCGTTGGCCTTGATACGTTCCACAACAGTCCTGAAATTTCTGAAATCATTCAGGGCATCAAAAACACGAAAGATGTCCATTCCTGCTTCGCAAGTCTTATCCACAAATAGCCTGGCCACATCATCGGCATAGTTCCGGTAGCCCACCAAGTTTTGCCCCCGCAGAAGCATGGAGAACGGTGTTTTTTTGATATATTTTTTCAGAGTACGAATTCTCTCGAACGGGTCTTCGGCAAGAAAGCGGTGCATGGTATCAAATGTGGCCCCGCCCCAGACCTCCATGGCCCAGAAGCCTACGCTGTCCATTTTTTCAGCGATGGGGAGCATATCTTCGGTTCGCATCCTGGTTGCCAGGAGTGACTGATGTCCATCACGAAAGGTATTGTCCTGTATCTTGAGGGGGTTCTTCGTCCCGCCTTCCAAAAAATCATTCATTATCTTTGCCCTCCATGTTCAATTTTATAAAATGTTAATATATCATTCTTGTCTGTTTTTGGCAATGCATAACTCCAGCCAGGAAACGTGTCATGGGATGGTCTATATACCCAGAAACGCCTCCTTCACATGTTCATTTTCCATCAATTCGTTCCCATCACCGTGGAGCACGATACGGCCGTTTTCGAGAACGTATGCCCTGTTGCACATGGCCAGAGTCTGCCTGACATTCTGTTCTACGAGCAGTACCGTGACACCCTCCTGGTTCACCTTCCTGACAAGGTCAAATATCTCCTTGACCATGATGGGGGCCAGGCCGAGAGAAGGTTCATCGAACATCATCAAAGTAGGGAGAGACATGAGTCCGCGGCCTACTGCGAGCATCTGCTGTTCCCCTCCGGAAAGGGTTCCCGCATCCTGTTTCCTTCTTTCCAGGAGTCTCGGAAAAAGATCAAATACGTAGGCGAGCGTTTCGGCTCTACGGGTTTTGGCAGCACCGTGGAGTGATCCCATGATCAGATTCTCTTCAACGGTCATTTCAGGAAACAGCCGCCTACCTTCCGGTACGTGAACGACACCATGCTCTATAATCTTATACGGGGGCAGGTCATCAAGCCTTACACCATTGAATTCAATACTTCCACACCGTGGCTTGAGCAGGGATGACACCGTCTTTATGGTAGTGGATTTTCCTGCGCCGTTTGCGCCAACGAGCACGAGGATTTCCTTTTGTTTCACTTGAAATGTGACATCCCAGAGCACCTGTAGATCCTCGTAAAAGACATCTATGCCGTTAACCTTGAGCATATTCTTCTCCCAGATAAGCCTCTATAACAGCGCGATTATTCGCTACCTCATCGGGTTTTCCTTCCGCAATGGTCTGGCCGAAATTTATTGCGTGGATACGATCAGAAATACTCATGATTACTTTCATGATGTGCTCCACTATCAGGATGCTCACGCCGCTTTCCCTGATTTTTTTTATCAATTCGATGGCCTCATCAAGCTCAGATGGATTCAGGCCGGCAGCGGTCTCATCCAGGAGCAGCAGCCGGGGCTTTGTGGCCAGCGCACGGGCAATTTCAAGTCGCTTCCTTCCCCCAATGGGGAGACTCTTGGCCAGTTTGTCTTTTTCTCCAAGGAGTGCGCAGAAATCGAGGACCCGTTCTGCTTCGCTTCTCGCC
>DREN01000304.1 GCA_011051075.1 Deltaproteobacteria bacterium
AGGTAGAGGTCTGTGCCCAGGCGGAAGAAATTGATGGCCTGGGTCCTTCCCGGTGTGGAGCTGGTCCTGGCCAGCTTTTTTCTGTTCACAAGGGTGTTGATGAGGGAAGATTTGCCCACGTTGGATTTGCCGGCAAAGGCGATCTCCGGCCTGTCAGGATAAGGATACTGATCCTCCTTGAAGGCGCTCACCAGAAACTCAGCGTCCATTACAGCCTTAGACCGAGGAACTTCTCGATCCTGTCCAGCCCCTCCCTTATGTTATCAATGGAGTTGGCATAGGAAAACCTAAGATACCCTTCGGCCCCTTTTCCGAAGTCGATCCCTGGGGAGACCCCCACCCCCGCCTTTTCAAGGATCTCAAAGGCCAGGTCGTAGGAGCTTTCAGCGAGGTGTTTGGCATTGGCCAGCATGTAAAAGGCCCCTGCCGGTTCCACGGCAAGGCCGAAACCGAGCTCCCTTATCCGCCTGATCATATACCTGCGCCGCTCGTCATAGGTGGCCCTCATCTTCTGGACGTCGGGGTCCGACTCCCTGAGGGCCGCGACCCCCGCCCATTGAGATATGCTGCCGGCCGATATGAAGAAGTTCTGCTGAACCTTCTGGAGCGGGCGGATAAACTCAGGTGGGGCGATCAGATAGCCTAAGCGCCACCCTGTCATGGCGTAGAGTTTGGAAAACCCGTTCAGCACAAAGGCGTTGTTGGTGAATTCCAGGATGGAATGTTCCCGCTCCCCGTAGACCAGCCCGTGATAGATCTCATCGGACACAACAGGGGGCCCCAAACCCGCGATCTCCTCCATCCTCTCCTTTGAAAGGAGGTTTCCCGTTGGATTGGACGGGGAGTTGATAAGAACGGCCCTGGTTCTTGGTCCTATCTTCTTTTTGATCTCCTCAGGCCGCAACTGGAAGGCATCTTCCTCTTCCACCCTGATGCGCACAGGTCTTGCCCCCAGGAACTCCGCAAAGTTGGGATAGCAGGGATAGTGGGGGTCGGACATGATAATCTCGTCGCCAGCCTCTAAGAGGGCTGCGAATATCATGAAAAGCGCCGGTGAGGTGCCCGAGGTGACTACAATACAGCCGGGATCAACAGTCACACCGTATTTTCCATGGTAGTGTTCGCAGATGGCCTCCCTGAGTTCAATGAGCCCCAGGCTGTGGGTGTAATGGGTCTCTCCCCTGGCGATTGCCTCACGGGCCGCGTGGCAGATACATTCAGGGGTGGGGAAGTCAGGCTCACCTATCTGCAGGTGAACGATCTCCCTCCCCTCTCTTTCAAGCTCATGGGCCCTTTCAAGGACGTCCATCACTATGAATGGAGGGATCTCCCTGGCCCTTTTTGTTACGGTGTACATCAGATAACCTTGTTCAGCGAATATTCTATGATTCCCTGTGCCCCGGCATCCATCAGCCGGGGGATCAGATCACGCACAACCCTGGAGTCAACCACTGTCTCCACCGAAACCCAGTCAGACTGATAGAGCCCTGCCACTGTGGGGGCGTTCAGGCTGGGCAGGATTGAGATTACCTCCTCCACCCTGTCCCGGGGCAGGTTCATCTTAAGGGCAACCATGTTCTCGGCCCTCAGTGCCCCCTTCAAAAGCAGGACTATCTGCCCGATTTTGGCCCTTTTCCACTGGTCTGTGTAAGAATCCCTGTTGGCGATCAACTGGGTATTGGTCTCCATGAGATCGTAGATGATCTTAAGTCCGTGGGCCCTGATGGTGCTCCCCGTCTCCGTCACCTCCACAATGGCGTCGGCAAGGCCTGAGACCACCTTTGCCTCTGTGGCCCCCCAGGAGAACTCCACCTTGACGTTCACATTCTTTTCCTTGAAAAACCTTTTGGTAAAGTTGACCAGCTCAGTGGCGATCTTCTTTCCCTCAAGGTCCTCTATCTTCTTGATGGCTGATCCCGCAGGTACAGCCAGGACCCATCGGGCCGGATTCTGACTTACCTTGGAGTAGACCAGATCGTCCACCAGGACCACGTCGGATTCGTTCTCCTCTATCCAGTCTCTGCCTGTGAGCCCCGCATCCAGGGTGCCGTTTTCAACGTACCGGGACATCTCCTGAGCACGGCAGATGGCACACTCGATCTCCTCGTCGTTAATGTCGGGGAAATAACTCCGCCCGTTCACGTTTATCTTCCAGCCCGATTTTTCAAACAGATTGATGGTGGCCTTCTGCAGGCTCCCCTTGGGGATGCCGAATTTCAGTCTTTTCATTTCCCGTACACCTCTTCCGGATCAAATACCCTCTCTCCCACTACTGTTATCCCGCCCTCAGGGTCAACGGCCTTGTGGAAGCAGCTCTCGTATCCCGTGTGACATGCGGCCCCCCCCACCTGTTCCACCCTGAAAAGGACGGTGTCATTGTCGCAGTCCGCGTAGATCTCCCTGATTATCTGTACATGGCCGGAGGTCCCACCCTTGTGCCAGATCTCCTGTCGTGAGCGGCTCCAGTAGTGGGCCTCGCCTGTCCGCAGGGTTTCTGTCCATGAGTCCCGGTTGATATACGCGAGCATCAACACCTTGCCAGATTTATGGTCCTGGGCAATGGCAGGCAACAGCCCGCCTCCCTTAGAAAAATCCAGCTCGATTCTGTCTCTGTTCTTCTCTTCCATCAGCACCTTTCCCTTACTGAGATTTGAAGGAGATAAGTTAACACAGGGAAAGAAAATATCAAGATAAAACTGTCTCACGTCAGGACAGAGGGTGGGCTCTTTGGCACAGGAGCGCTACCGGGACCGAAGAGGGCCAGGGAGAGGGGCCTAATGGCCAGGACCTGGAAAGTGTTTGAAAGTTCCTTGTCTTGTGTTATATTGAATATAAAGAAGATTTTGCGCGCAGACCGTTGGGGAACTGATGCCCGACACTGTTTCTTAGCTGTAGAGGGGAGGTGATACGGTCAAGCCGGATATTGATCTGTGAAAAGAGGCCGAAGATCCGTGCAGGTAAAAGACAATGAGGTACCAGACCGGAAAGGAGGGACCGGGCCATGAAAGTGGAGCTGAAAAATATAATATGCACCACCGATTTCTCGGATATTTCCAATCAGGCCGTCTATTTTGGAAGCGCCCTGGCCAAGGAGCTGGGGGCCAGACTCTACCTATGCCATGTGATAGATCTGTCAGCGGTAGCCATGTACGGGGAAGGCTTTTCAGACCCTCTGGCCCAGGAGAGAAGGATCAGGGGTTATGCCGATGAGCACCTCATGGAACTTATGGAAGGCCGGTCGGTTGACTGGGAGCCCCTTGTTTCCCTGGGGCATACTGCCGATGAAATCGCCCGTGCGGCCAAGGACAAAGGCGCTGATCTGGTGATTTCTGCCACCCACGGCCGGTCAGGTCTGAAACGTCTTGTGCTGGGATCGGTCACCGAGAGAGTGATGCGGACCCTGCCCTGCCCGTTGTTAGTGGTTCGGGGCCTGTCCAAGGACTACGGGACCGATGCCGCCGGGGGCTTCGGCTTCCATAGGATCCTGGTGGGCTGCGATTTCTCCCCAGGCTCGGCCCTGGCCTTTGAGTATGGCCTCGGCCTGGGCCAGGAGTTTCAGTCCGAGGTGCATCTTGCCCATGTGATCGAACCGGAGGTGTACAGGGACCTGCTCACACAGCCCCAGGAAGAAAAGGAAGAAGCCGGAGAGGACCTGCGAAAGCGGCTGCGTGAAAAGCTCACGCAAATGGTCCCGGAAGATGCCTATAACTGGTGCACCCCGAAAACCGCTCTTCTTGCCGGTCAGGCACACGAAGAACTAACAAAGTACGCTGTGGTGCATGAGACCGATCTCATGGTCCTTGGGTTCAGGGGGGCCAGCCTGGTCGAGACCCTCTTTGTGGGGTCAACCACCGACCGTGTTGTGAGGCAGGCCTCGTGCCCTGTCCTGTGTGTACGGCCCGCGTCAGATTTGTCAGATCAGGCCCCTGAGGCATAGGCGGCGTGCGATTCAGGATGCCCCTTTTTGCTCGGTTGCCGAGGCGCCTGTCAACTGGCCGCAGGCCGCCATGATGTCTCTCCCCTTGCTCTTTCTGATGACGACCGTGAAGTGGTGCCCCACCAGGATCTCCTGAAAATGAAGTACCCTCTCCAGGGGAGGGGGAGACATGTGAGAATCAGGGGCCGCGTTCAAGGGGATAAGGTTTATCTTGGCCCTGAGGCCGGTGAGGAGTTTGGCAAGGTTTAAGGCGTCCTGGGCCCTGTCGTTCACACCGTTTATGAGGATGTATTCAAAGGTAATCATCCTCCTGTTTGGGAGGGGATATTCCCTGCATGCCCGGATCAGGGTTTTTAGGGGGTATTTCCGGTTGATGGGCATGAGAGAGCTCCTGGTCTCATCGTCCGCAGAGTTGAGGGAAACTGCCAGGTTGATCGTAATGTCGTGGCCCAGCCTTTTCATCTCAGGGACAAGACCGCAGGTGGAAAGGGTGACCTTCCTGTGGGAAAAGTTCATCCCGTCCTCCGCGATCATATTTCTGAGGGCCATCATGACCGCCTCATAATTGGCAAGGGGTTCCCCCATTCCCATTAACACGATATTTCTCAGCTCTTCAGGGTTGTCAAGGGATCTTCGCACGAGTATGACCTGCTCAATGATCTCCGAAGGATGGAGGTCTCTTTTAAGGCCCTGTCTGCCGGTGAGACAGAAGCGGCAGCCCATGGCACATCCCGCCTGGGAGGAGATGCAGAGGGTAAGATGATCCCTCTCAGGGATGAGCACCGATTCTATAAGATGATTGTCCCGTAGTCTGAACAGGTACTTTCGGGTGCCGTCTTCCGACCTCAGGGTCTTGACCTGGGCAAGGGGGTTGATGATCGCCTTCTCCCTAATAAGGGCCCGTACCGTTTTAGGGATGTTGGTCATTTCATGGGGAGACCCCACAAGCCTGCCCATCAGCCAGTGCCGGATCTGCCTGCCCCTGTACGGTTCGAGGCCGTGGCGAACGGCCCACTCCTCTGTCTGGCTCAGGCTCAGGCCTTTGAGATCGCATCTGCGGGGGGCTGATCCCGGCTTGACGCCCCGGTGGTTCTCATTGGATTTTCGCAAAACCATTTTCCAGGCTGTTGGTGTAGGCCACAGGTCATTCCGGGGCCTATATGGTGGGTCACCTGTCAGGCGTCGTCCCTGGCCATATGGACCACATGCTGGGGATAGGGGATGTCTATACCGTTTTTGTCAAAGGCCTCTTTGAACTTACGGGTGAGGTCGAATTTGACGTTCCAGTAATCCTCCTTCTTTACCCAGGGTCTTACCACCAGGTTCACACTGGAATCAGCTAATTCTGAGACCGCGATCTGGGGCGCAGGATCTGGGAGTATCCGGGCATCTGTCTTCATTATCTCCGTCATCACGTCAAAGGCCTTCTGGATGTCAGAGCTGTAACCTATGCCCATCACCATATCCACCCGCCTTGTGTCGTAACCGGTGATGTTCTTGATCACGCCCCCGAATATCTTTCCGTTGGGCACCATTATCTTGATGTTATCCGCTGTCCTCAGTACGGTGGTAAAGAGCTGGATCTCCTTTACGGCCCCCACCACCCCTGCGCTATCGATCACGTCACCAACCCGGTAGGGCCGAAGTACAAGGATCAGGACTCCGGCGGCAAAGTTGGCAAGGGAACCCTGCAGGGCAAGGCCCACGGCAAGACCGGCGGCGCCCAGCACAGCCACGAAAGAGGCCGTCTGAATTCCGAATTTCGCAAGTGCTGCCACCACTGTAAAGGCAAGGATGAGAACATAGGTAAGAGAACTTACAAAGGAGACGACTGAAGGGTCAACATCCCTTTTTTCAAGGGTTCGCTTTAGGATCCCCCGGCCCGTGCCCGCTGCCAGACGACCGATGACAAGTATTATTATTGCGCCTACCACCTTGATGCCGTAGGTGGTGATGAACATGACTACCTGATCGCCTGCTCCCTGCATGATAACCTCCATGGAAGATTGAAAAGACAAGAAACCAGCGCCCTTTATAACTCATACGGTAAAGGCCATAAACGATGGGCGGGAAGAAAAGGATATCCACCTTGGCGAGCATAGCCTTCCCACTACGGACTGTCAACTTCAAAAGGCGGGCAGTCAGGGAAACGTCAAAGTCGACGCGAATGTGCTGATATCACGCAA
>DREN01000051.1 GCA_011051075.1 Deltaproteobacteria bacterium
GCACCTCCTCTCGTTCCCCCATCAATAGCCGGCGGCGCCTGAAGGCCCTTTCCGATATTTCCTCAACGTCAACTCCCACCTTTGTGCCGGTGGCAACGGCGATGGCAAACCTGCTGTCGTGGGAGACCGAGCAGAAAAACAGGTCCCTTCCGTCGGTGAGGGGAGTGCGGGGCCGGATCTTATCCCGTGAAATGGTGGTGATGGACGATGCGGGGGTCACCCAGTCATTGCCCGACAACTGCCTGGACAGGGCCTTGCAGCAGAGCCTTGCCCCTAAGTAGCTCCTCTTTCTTCTCTCCCCCAGGCGCTCATACCGCTCAAGTTCGGTATCTGAAAGGGCCATTGCCGCTGTACCGATTATAATGGTGTCCAGTTCGATTATGACCACCCAATCACAGCGGGTAATGAGGAACGGAAGGGTTGGATCACCGGCTCCGGCCCCGACCCATGGGGGAGGAACCATCCCCCCGAAGCTCACCTCCTCCATAAGCACGTCCTGGGCAGATTCATACAGTACTCCATCTTCATCGTAGATCCATATATCCACAAGAAACCCATTTCTCAAGCCCTCTTTTGGAGCCACCTTTGTCCAGTAGGTGGTGCCTGGACGTGTCCGCCTGAATATCCGGCGTAACCCCAGGCCTGCGGGAAAGGCAACCAGCCCCATGTGGCGCTGTCCCCAGACGCAGGCGGCGTGGAGGGAGGCATCAAAGGGAAAGGGGGAACCCAAGGGGGCATCTGAAGGCCCATGATCCGGGGCATGAACCCTCCCCATGGCCCCCTGTTCAGAGACCATCAGGTCGCCCTTCACGTTGTGATAACTGGGGCCAAAGGGGACGAGTTCTGAGTAAAGCCTCCTGGCAGGAATCCTGAACACAGGGCCTCTGAGGGCCGCTAACTCGTCAGAGGGCGGAACAGCCATCCCGCCGGGATCTCCGGAAAACCGGAGCGATACATGTTCCTTTGTCCGTGTTATGCCGGTCTTTTCTGACCTGGTCCTGGTGATGAGCCTTGAGATCAGGGCCCCGTCACCACTGACCTCTATCTCGTTGAACGCGTCTATGGGAGGACCGTCCGGGTTGAGGTAGAGGAACCTGTTGAACCTTGCCCTAATAATGATGGCCGTATCAGTGTTCGGTAGATGCTTCCGGGTGGATGCGGCCAGTAACCCCATGGCTTCCACAGCGGGAAGGACGGCCCTGCCGTTAAACCGGTGGTCCATGAGGTAGGGCAGGACCTTGATCTTGAGGGGCAGTCTCGCCTTCTCTCCTATCCGGGAAATACCTTCCATAGGTAACGGGTCTTTTCGTCGATGGCCACGGGTACACCCGAGGAGTTGAGTGCGCAGTGCATGGTGAAACCCTTACATACAATATCTCCGGTCTCTCCGTGGGTGATGATATAGTCGAACCTGAGCCTGACCCTCTCGAGTTTGCCAGGGCGGGTATGAATCCACATGGGATCGTCGTAGTGGAGGGGGGTGTGGTACTTGATCCCGATCTCGATAATCGGGTAAACGTGGCCGTTTTCCTCAATCTGCCGGTAGGTGTACGCTGTGTCACGCATGAGGGAGGCCCTGGCAAACTCAAAATAACGGAGGTGGTTTGCGTGGTAAACGATCTGTGAGCGGTCTGTGTCAGCGTAGAGCACACGGTTCATACACCTGTGCCAGACAAGTCCGGTGGTCCGGTCCTTCACGTACCGGTCATCGGCCTGAAGGGGCTCGGGGATGAAAGGTTCAGGTCTCATGGCTGGATTTTATTCCTTTCACCGCCCCTGTCCGGCTTTGAAAGAAGGTCTTCCCAGGGAAGGTTGCCGCGCCATACCCCATAACGAATACCCGCCTGTTTCCCGGATCTCTCATATTTCTACCCCACCCTCTGAAAGACCACGCAGGAGTTGCAACCACCGAAACCAAAGGAGTTCTTCAGTACAAACTCCTGTCCCATGCTTCTGGCGCCCTCGGAAACGCAGTCCAGCTCCATCTCAGGGTCGGGGGAATGGTTGATGGTGGGCAGCAGGGTGTCTTTCACCATCCCTTCCATGGCGAATATGGCCTCAATGGCGCTCGACGCGCCCATGGCATGGCCTATCATGGACTTGTTTGCCGAAACAGGTGGAATACGGTTGCCGAAGACCGCTTCCAAGGCCTCAAACTCCACCCTGTCCCCGATCCTGGTTGAGGTGGCGTGGGCGTTTACAGCGTCAATATCAGAGGGGTCAAGACCTCCATCCTCGATACTTTGAGCCATACATCGCCTGACGGTCTCAAGGTTGGGGGCCACAAAGTGGTGGGCGTCCGAGGTCATGCTCCAGCCCGCCATCTCAATCTGGTGCTTCAGACCGTGGGCCCTGGCAAAGTCCCTTGTGGCGATTACAATACCGGCCGCGCCCTCGGATATGACGAACCCCCTCCTGTCAACGGAGAACGGTCTGCTCGACCTTTCCGGCGGGTCTGCCTCCTGGCCCTCCTTTGGCCTGTAGGCCCCGTTCATGGTGGCAAAGCCCGCCACTATGGGCTCGACCAGGACAAAATCCGCGGCACCGCATATGACCAGGTCGGCCCTTCCGTGGGCAAGGAGCATTGCCCCCACGATCAGGGATGTCAAACCCGTTGCGCAGGCTGTAACAGTGGAGACAATAGGCCCTGTCGCCCCGGTAAGGATGGACACCTTGCCCCCCACCATGTTTATGCACGAGTTGGGATTTGTAAAGGGATGGGGCATTTTTCCCTCTGAGATCATCCTCCTGTCCGCCTTAAGGACCGCGTCCTGCCCCCCCACCGCGGAACCGAAGGTAATCCCCACCCTCGGGGCCAGTTCAGGGCCTATCACCACCCCGCTCCTCTCAAGGGCCCGGTGCGCCACAAGCAAGGCGTACTTGAAGATGGGGGAGGTCCACTGGGCCATATTCCGGGGAGAGAGGAAGGGGTAGGGGGCGGTGTCCAGGTCTTCCACCTGCCCCGCTATACGGACGGGAAACCCCTTATCAACCGAAAAACGGGTGAGGTATCCGATTCCGCTCTCGCCCCTTTCGGCCCTCCTCCACTGGGTCTCCATGTCGGTCCCCAAGGGGGAGACCGCGTAATATCCCAAGATTACTGCCCTTTTTGAATTCATGCGGTGTTCAGGTACTCAATTTGAATGAATGCAGGGATTGAGGAATTACTATAAGCGGTTGATAATAATAGCTCGCTGAAAATCTCGAGCCCCGCGACCCTTTACAAAATCGTCAATCATAAATCGCCAATCATCAATCAAAAACGGCTACCACGGAATGAACCGATAGAGCTTTGCGAACATCTCATACACCTCCACCCAGTTTTTCAGATCCTGTTCCGTGCGTATATGGGCCCTCTTGTTTACCATCACCCAGCTCATATGGGCGGCCCCGTCCTTACAGGTGGAGCAGTCCCTGGTCTCGGAGGTGCAGCACCTGTGCATGGTCCTGAGATCAGAGGCCCATCTGATAAAGCCCGTGAGACGCCTGGGCCTGGGATCCCTCCTGTCCAGGGGCTCGGTCACGGAAGGGCACTCATCCCAGCCGAACCTGCGGCCGAACATCTTTCCCGTGGTGATGATCTGGTGGTAGTATCTGGACGATACAACCGTCTCGGGGTAGCTGTCCAGCATATGGTCCATCTCCGCCCTGATGCCCACCAGTTCCTCATCTGTCCAGAAAAACTGATCCACCCCCTCGTCGTTGGAGAGTAACTGCATGTGGAGCTTGAGCCCCGCGTCCCTGATCCTCCTCACTATCCTCTCGGTTTTCCCGATCTGCCTGGGGGTGATGGTGTAGAGATAGTAGGCGTGGGGGTCCCCCTCGTAGTTCCTGCTTGATATGGAAAAGGTGTCTCTGCCTCTCAGGAGTCTCTCGTCTTCTTCATCGCCCCACAGGGATATGCCCACCATGAGATCCGGGAACCTGTCCCTGGGGAGCCTTATCAGGCCGTTGGTTGCGCAGAAGGTGGGGAGCCTTCTGTAGAAGGCCTCCACCCTGTCCAGGCAGAGGGTGGGCTCTCCGCCTATGAGGATGGCCAGGTTAACTCCCCGCTCCTTTTCCCTGTCAATAAAGGCCTCCCATTTTTGGAGGTCCATCTCCTCCTTTGCCACCCTGTCTTCGCTGGAAGAGAAGAAAAAGCACCCCCTGCACCGGAGATTGCACCGGTTCGTGACATCGTATATTGAGCTCCTTATATTGAGCCTGGAGATGGCCCTGTACCTCTTATACCACTCCTTATCTAATAAGGAACTTACTGTCTTCATCTAAAACACTCCCTGGAAAACCGGGTTGCCCGGGACCTTTATGCGGCCCTGCCAGGCCGGCTATGAGACATTACATCCTCTCCTGCACATACTGGGCGATTAACCGGATGGTCGTAAGTTTAGGGTAATCATCCTCATCGATTCTTATACCGTACTCATCCTGAACAACAAGGGCTACGGTGGCCAGGTCCATGCTGTCGATCCCCACCTCATCCACGAGATCCATGTCAGGATCAAAGTTCTCCGGGGTGACGTCTTCCAGCTTGAGCTCGTTGATCATGATTTCCGCAATACGAATGGTGATATCTGCCGTTGTTTCTGTCACAGTCGTCTTCTCCCTTATCCGT
The DNA here is from genome assembly GCA_011051075.1 of Deltaproteobacteria bacterium. GTDB lineage: Bacteria > Desulfobacterota > DSM-4660 > Desulfatiglandales > Desulfatiglandaceae > Desulfacyla. Next base: position 4,613 of record DREN01000051.1, read on the forward strand.
CTGATTCCTCCACCACAAGGACACCCCTTGAGGCAACTTCCCCGTCGACCGTTATGCGGAAGGGGTATGATGATAGGTCCCGTTCATGGGGAGTAACGGTTATTGTCAGCCTCTCGTCAGGCCGGATGACCCGCCTGAACCGTATCCTCTTGACTCCTGCGATCCTGATGCCTCCTCCCCTGAGTCTCCTGGCCGCATCCAGGACCATTTTTAGTTGTGCCACCCCGGGAAGAACAGGTTCACCAGGGAAGTGACCGGAGAACCAGGGTGATTCAGGCCCCACCTCAGTCTTTAAGACTATTTCATCTGAGGCGGAGATATCCACGCTAATGAGGGTGTACCATTTCATGGGACTGCCAGACGGTTCTCTTTCTTATCTTATGAGGTGTTCCCACAGGGGGCCTGAGTGTCCCCGGCTGTACATCCTGGAGACTATCTTTTCCATTGTCCGGGTGCCTGAGCCCACCACCCAGTTGAGATGGCCCTTTGCCCGTTTTTCCACCATATCCACAATCTCGCCGGTCTCTATTGACCGAGGCCGGTAGAACACAGGCTCCAGGATGCTCTCAGACCTGGATACCTGGCCCTCTTCAATTGCGATTTCATAAAGGGCCGTATGGGGATAGATGCGCAGAGCGCAAAAAAAAAGAGGACACACCTTTTAAGCCTCTCTATACTTTCAAGGGTTTCATCTATGGAGTCTTTGTCCTCCCCCGGGCCCCCCAGGAGAAAGTAGTGGGCAACGAAGAGGCCCTCTTTCACTGCTGCCTCGTGGGCCTGGAAAACATGGCCCTTGGCAAAGGGCTTTTTATAGGTCTTCAGCATGCGGGCGGACAGGGCCTCGGTCCCGAACTCAACGTGCGTAAGGCCTGCATCGGCCATTACCCTGAAGTATCCCCCAGGCGGCCTTGTGGGCGCGAAAAATGCCCCCCACGGGATCGATACCCCCGCCTTCATAAAGGCGCGCGCCACCTTCATGCTGTGGGAGTAGTGGGAGTTGAACACCGAATCGATGACAAAGAAATATTTTGCGCCCGCCTTTTGTAGACGCAGGGCGTTATTCGCCACCTGTTCGGGTGGAACGAGCCGCAGGCGGCTTCCCTCTATGCGCGGATATGTGCAGTATATGCACCGGTACGAGCAGCCCCGCTTTGACTGCAGGTTCAGCATCCCGCCGTTCTTCAGGTAGTAGCCTGTGCGGGAGGTATGGGGAATATGGTTGAGGGTGAAGACCCTGTCAAAGGGGTCTGGGATCTTTTGTTCTCCGGACCGGGTGATGACGCCGGGGATGAGAGATGGATCTTCCCCCCGCTCCAGGGCATTGAGCAGCGAGGCAAGCCTCTCTCCCTCGCCCATTATGCCGTACTCGGCCCCCAGTGCCTCCATCACCTCTCCGGGAAAGAGGGTGAAGCCGCTTCCTCCTATGACCAGCCGCGCCCTTGAACAGCCCCTTATCAACTTTACATACTCCCGGTACTCATCCACAAAACCCTTCTGATTCAC
>DREN01000052.1 GCA_011051075.1 Deltaproteobacteria bacterium
GGCCCTTGGCGTGGGCGGCGTTCCCCGGGGAAGGGTGGTAGAGATCTACGGACCCGAGTCCTCCGGCAAGACCACCCTGGCCCTTCACATCGCGGCCGAGGCCCAGGCAAAGGGAGGGGCCGTGGCCTTTGTGGATGCAGAGCATGCCCTTGATGTGCCCTATGCCAGGAAATTGGGCGTGGACGTGGACAGTCTCCTGGTCTCACAGCCCGATACCGGGGAGCAGGCCCTGGATATTACCGAGATCCTGGTGAGAAGCGGTGCCATTGACGTGCTTATCATTGACTCGGTTGCAGCCCTGGTTCCCAGGGCCGAGATCGAGGGAGAGATGGGAGACCACCACGTGGGACTTCAGGCCAGACTCATGTCGCAGGCCTTGAGAAAGCTCACCGCGACCATAAACAGGTCACATACCTGCGTGATCTTCATCAACCAGATCAGGATGAAGATCGGGGTCATGTTCGGCAATCCTGAGACCACCACCGGAGGCAACGCGCTTAAGTTCTACGCGAGCCAGCGTCTGGACATAAGGCGAATAGGGGCCATCAAGGATGGCGACCAGGTGGTTGGGAACAGGACAAGGGTGAGGGTGGTGAAGAACAAGGTGGCGCCCCCCTTTAAGGACGCCGAATTTGATATAATCTACGGAGAGGGGATCTCCAAGGAGGGTGACATCCTTGACATGGGTGTCTCCCTCGGTATTGTGGAAAAGAGTGGGGCCTGGTACTCCTTCGGAGAAGACCGGATCGGTCAGGGACGGCAGAACGTGAAGCGTTTTCTGGCCGAGAACAGAGACATAAGAGACAGGATCGCAGGGCTTATACTTGAGAAGACGGGGCTCAAGGCCGGGCAGGAGGATGCCGGCGAGCCGAAAGAGATCTGATGGCCCTTTCGGGAAATTTGGGGATTTAGGGGTTGAGGAATTGAGGGATTTGACGATTGGGGATTTCTCGATTTCGCTCAGGGTGCACAAGATGAATTTTAGAGAGATCAGACAGAGGTTCCTGGACTATTTCAAGGACCATGGACACAGGATAGTTGAGAGTTCTTCACTTATACCACGTGACGACCCTACCCTTCTCTTTACGAACGCGGGGATGGTCCAGTTCAAGGGGGCCTTCCTGGGAGAAGAGAATCCGGGGTATTCCAGGGCCGCCACCTCCCAGAAGTGCGTGCGTGCCGGGGGCAAGCATAACGACCTTGAAAACGTGGGATACACCCCGAGGCACCATACCTTTTTTGAGATGTTGGGTAATTTCTCCTTTGGAGACTACTTCAAGGAGGAGGCGATTGAATGGGGGTGGGAACTGCTGATCGAGGGCTACGGACTCCCCGCCGAGCGCCTCCACGTGTCTGTTTTCAGGGACGATGACGAGGCCTACAGGATATGGGAGGAGAAGATCGGACTCCCCTCGGACAGGATCGTGAGGCTGGGTGAAGAGGACAACTTCTGGGCCATGGGGGATACAGGCCCCTGCGGGCCCTGTTCAGAGATCCACATAGACCAGGGTCCTGCCCTGGGATGCGGCCAACCGGGATGTGCCCCGGGATGCGACTGCGACAGGTTTTTAGAGATATGGAACTTGGTGTTCACCCAGTTTGACAGGGACAAAGAGGGCAGGCTGACGCCACTGCCCAGGCCCAATATTGATACGGGGATGGGCCTCGAAAGGATCACCGCGGTGGTCCAGGGGGTCACGTCCAACTACGACACCGACCTGTTCCGGGGTATCATCCTGCGCATAGAGGAGATCTCCCGCAAGATATACGGCGGTGATGAGAGGCAGGACGTGGCATTCCGGGTGATTTCCGATCACGCCCGATCCATATCTTTTCTCATCGGCGATGGGATCATCCCATCCAACGAGGGGAGGGGTTATGTGCTGAGACGCATTATCCGCAGGGCCATACGCTATGGTCAGACCCTGGATCTTAAGGAGCCCTTTCTCAGCGCCATATGCCTGAAGGTGATTGAGATAATGGGTCAGGACTACAGAGAGCTTGGTCAGGCAAAGGGCCTTATCCAGGGAGTGGTGGATAATGAGGAGAGGCGGTTTGCCGATACCCTCAGCTACAGCATGAAGGTGCTCGACGAAGAGATAAGAAGGCTGAAGGAAGAGGGCGTCCGTATCATCCCGGGGGATGTGGCCTTCAGGCTCTACGACACCTACGGACTTTCCGTGGACATGGTCGAGGATGTGGCCCGTGACGAGGCCATGACAGTGGATACGGAGGGCTATCATCGATCAATGTCAAGGCAGAGGCAGGCCTCCAAGGAGGCGTGGAAGGGAAGTGGAGAGGAGGAGATCCCCAGGGCGTATCGCGGGCTCCTTGCCAGGGGTATTGCCACGCGTTTTTCAGGGTACGAGGTTATAGAATCAGATGCAAGGGTAGTTGCCCTTCTCACGGGCGGGGAAGAGACCGATTCCGTGGACCAGGGCCGGGAAGCGGATATCGTCCTGGACCAGACCCCCTTTTATGGAAAATCAGGGGGGCAGACCGGCGATACGGGCAGGCTTTTCAATAACAGGGGGAGCTTCCGGGTAACGGACACCTTCAAACAGGGCCCGGATCTTGTGGTCCACAGGGGGGTGGTGGAGAAAGGGGCCATCAGGAGGGGGGATACGCTCAGGGCAGAGGTGGAAGGGGAAAAACGGGCCGCCACGGCCAGGAACCACACTGCCACGCACCTCCTCCATGCGGTCCTGAGGGAAGTCCTTGGCGATCATGTAAAGCAGGCGGGATCACTGGTATCTTCTGAGAGGCTCCGATTTGATTTCAGCCATTTTACCCAGGTTTCCCATGAGAACCTCATGGAGATTGAGACCATGGTCAACGGACATATCCGTGAAAACATGGAGGTCCATACCAGGCTCATGTCCAGGGATGAGGCCCTTGAAACAGGGGCCATGGCCATATTTGAGGAGAGGTACGGGGAAACGGTCAGGCTTGTGCAGGTTGGCGAAGGGGTGAGCATGGAGCTGTGTGGAGGGACACATACGAAACGGACCGGAGATATCGGTCTGTTCCGCCTGGTGAGCGAAGGGGCTGTGGCGGCCAATGTGCGCCGGATCGAGGCCCTGACCGGGGCGGCTGCGCTTCGGTTTACCCAGGAAAGGGATGAGACACTGAGGAGATCGGCCTCCCTGCTCAGGACCGGTCCGGATAAGGTTGAGACGAGGATCGAACGGCTCTTAAGGGATCTGAAGGAGAAGGAGAGGGAGGTTGATCTCCTCAGGGCCAGGCTTCTCACCGGCAAACCTCAGGATCTTTTGGCCGGGATGAGGGAGATAAACGGGATCAGGGTGATAGCGCGGGAGTTAGATGCGGCCTCTCCCAAAGACCTGCGGGAATCAGGGGACCGCATAAAGGGCAGGCTTGGCTCAGGCATCGTCCTGCTTGGGTCGGGATATGAGGGAAAGGCCATGCTCACCTGTATTGTGACCAAGGACCTGGCAGGGACCTTCCATGCCGGGGAGATTATAAAGGAGCTGTCCGGTATTGTGGGGGGGAAGGGCGGCGGCAGACCTGATATGGCCCAGGGCGGAGGGAGTCGGCCGGAGAAACTGCCCGAGGTATTTGAGGCCTTTTATGCCCTAATTGAAAACAGAGCTCTTGAGGCGCCCCCACCATGACATGGCCTCTTCATCCTTGGTTTCGGCAAGTTTTTCCTTGCACAGCTTGATCTTTTCAAGGGCCTCGTAGTACTGGCCCACGTCGGGATAGTGCTCGATAAGGTAGAGGTACCTCTGCATGGCAGGGCCGTATTTCTCCATCTTAAAGTAGAAATTGCCCACGTACAGTTCGTGTTCGGCCAGTCTTATGTAACACTCTCTCACCTTCCTTCGGGCCCTCTCAGCAAAGGGACTCCTGCGGAACCTCTTGATCAGCCGTTCGAACTCTTCCTTTGCCCTGTGTGTAAATGACTGGGTCCTGTCAATGGACTTGACCCTGCTGAAATAGCACATCCCCTTCTGGAAGAGGGCGTACGGGATGTCCGGGTTTCGGGGGTGAAGTTTTTCAAACTCAGTGTATTCGTCATAGGCCTCATCAAAGAGCTGCATCTGGTAAAGGGAATCGGCCATACGGAGTTCAGCGGTAACGGCGAACTTGCTGTAAGGGTACCTGTCCTTTATTTTTTGAAAGATCTCAGTGGCAGCCTGGAATTTCCCGTCGTTGAAATTCTCCAGACCCTCACTCATCAGTTCTGCAGGGATTGGTTCCTCTTCACTGAACAGGTCGTTCCAGAGGGCGCATCCGCTCAAGAGAAGGAGGACGCATAATCCCCCCATAAACCGTTGTATGAACCTGTATAGCCTGTGGTGCATCAGATGGGTCTTTCAAAACCGACTGGTGTTGAAAAGGGAAAAGACCCCTCTGCTGCCCTATTTTCAGGGCCCGGGGTCTTATATGCACGGCCTACAGTAATTTTTTCAGCTCCTCTTCAAGGTAGCTTTTGGGCTGGGCCCCGATAATGGTCTGAGCAACCTGGCCGTCTTTGAAAAGAATGAGTGTGGGGATGTTCCTGATACCGAATTTGGCAGGGGTTTCACGGTTCTGATCCACGTCCATCTTGGCGATCTTTATCTTCCCCTCGTACTCCTTTGCCAGTTTCTCCACCGTGGGGCCCACCACCTTGCAGGGGCCGCACCATTCCGCCCAGAAGTCAACCATGGCCGGAATATCCGCCTTCAGGATCTCCTGTTCAAAGTTAGCGTCATCCACATGCAAAAGATCACCCATTTCTATATCTCCTTTCAGTCACAGGCAAGATCAATATCATCAATTCGGTCCGGGTTGGCACTTGAATCCGGTTGCCGTCCCGCCCGCAAGGTCAGATTTAGCCCCCTGACGGGGCCGCATGCCGCCGGCCGCGCCGCAGCACCGATACCTACACCACAATAGCCCCGTTGCCAGGCCTTGTACCATGGGCTTTTGGCAGGCCCCCTGGTCCATGGCCCGAATCCCTCTTCGGCGTGTGTTCCTAAGGTTCTGCGGGGTCTTCCTGAGATCACAGGAAATGCCCTACCGTTATTCTGGCGGATCCTCCAAAAGCTTTTTCAATTTGCTGGTTATGGTTACCGGAACCGGACCGGAGTTGGTGTAAAGGTTCAAGACCTGATGGGAGACCTTGATCTGTTCCTCCACCGTGTCCCAGCCGATTCCCTTTTCTTCCACCTGTTTCATGAGTTGGATAAGCTCCTGTGCACTCATGGTGATCCTCCCTATTTTTTCTTGGACGGTCTCAGGTCGGGGGGATACACGAACTTTGGATCTATCTCGTACGTCCATGGGAGCCCCCACCACTGCCATCCGTAATGTCGCCGGTGGTTAAAGCCGTTTATCTTGTTCCTCTTCGCTAACTGGCGATAGAACTTCTGCTTGTTGCTGTCCTTGAAGAACGGAAAGAGAGGTCCTTCAAAGCCGTTTTCAACGTTATAGGTTTTTTTAAAACCCGCATCAATGAGTTCCTTTGCCGCAAGGGCGCTGCGCCATCCATCCCGGGAGATAATAAGAAGGTTGTCGGTTTTCTTGAAAACCTTTGCTATCTCCGCAACAAAGGCCCTGTTCTTTACGTTGATGCCATAGGTGTATGTTTCACTGTTTTTCTTCAGGCGGGTGCTCATGAACATATAAGGAAATAGATAGGCGTTGATGGGATGACCCACCAGCTGGTACTCGGCCCTGGTCCTCACGTCGATGAGATAGGTGTCCGGAACCGTATTCAGCATATCGTAGGCCTCAAGACAGAGTATCTTTTTCGGTTCATCAGCAAATCCGGTACCGAGGGAGAAAAACACAAACCCGATGATTACGCAGGCTACTGATATTGTCTTTCTGTTCATATCTTCGATTTTCTCTGCTTTAGTAAGTGTTTGGCGGAGCAGTTTCAGACCACTGCGGGCAGTCCGGCAGCGTGTACCTGCCCGCAGAAAACCTTTGAGGATAAATCAATAATGCAGTAAAGAATGTTTGTCAATAAAAAATCAGTGCTTTTATGACAACAGGTCTTTCATCTGGGTCCGGCCCTCAAATGCCCGTTCATATGGGGATGATCCGGCTGGCGCCATTTTAATGCTGGCAAACCGGGAGTAAAGAGACGGGACCTGAC
>DREN01000377.1 GCA_011051075.1 Deltaproteobacteria bacterium
ATCCAGTACAAGGCCCAGCAGTTCCTCAAGACGGCGGTAAAAAAGGCCAGGGCCAGGGGGGGACACTGCCTGGTGGTAAACCCGGAGACCGGCGAGGTGCTTGCCATGGCCGTAGTTCCCGAGTTCAACCCCAACGCCTTTTTCAAATACAGACCAGACCAGTGGAGGAACCGTGTGGTAACCGACTGCTTTGAGCCAGGTTCCACACTCAAGGCCTTCCTCCTTGCAGCGGCCCTGGAGGAATCGGCGGTGACGCCGGTTACCCGCTTCTACTGTGAAGACGGAAAGTACAGGGTCGGGGGCCGTGTGGTCCATGACACTCACAAGTACGGGAAGCTGAGTGTCTCTGACATCGTGGTCTATTCCAGTAACATCGGGGCCATCAAGATGGGTGAAAAGCTCGGATACAAGAGGTTCTGTGGGTACCTGAAGGGCTTCGGGTTCGGCAGCAGGACGGACATAGGTCTTTTAGGGGAAAGAAAGGGGTTCATCAGAGAACCGTCAGAGGCGAAAGAGATTGACCGGGCAAATCTCTTTTTCGGCCAGGGGATGACCACCACGTCCATGCAACTGGTGATGGCCGCAGCGGCAATTGCAAACGGAGGGAAACTGATGCGTCCTTATGTTGTCAGGAGAATATTAGACGAATCCGGCCGCTCGATTCAAGAGGCTCGCCCTGTGGTGGTCCGGAGGGTTATCTCAGGCCGAACCGCAAGGAAGGTGGCGGAGATCCTTGAGGGTGTGGTGAGCAGCGAGGGCACGGCCCCGGAGGCCGCGATCCGCGGATTCAGGGTGGCCGGAAAGACCGGGACATCCCAGAAGGTTGACCCAAGGACCAGGAGATACTCAAAGAGCAAGTATGTGGCCCTTTTTGTTGGGTTTGTCCCGGCCCGGAGCCCTAAACTGGTGATTCTGGTCCTGATCGACGAGCCAAAGGGGGTTGTATATGGAGGCCTTGTGGCAGGACCGGTGTTCAGAGAGGTGGGATCATGGACTCTCAACCGGCTCAAGGTGAGCCCCCGGCCGGATCTGCTCACAGTGGCCGAGAACAGGGCTAGGACAACGGTCTCATCCCCGGCCAAGACCCCTGTCAAGGACCCGGACAGGATTGCAACTGAAAAGATCGCGGCCCAGCTCAGACAGGGTAGAATGCCCGATTTCACTGGGATGGGCATGAGGGAGGTCCTCAGGAGGGCAAGGACCCTGGGATTAAAGGTAAGTCTCAACGGCTCAGGACTGGCCGTAAAACAGAGTCCCGTACCGGGGGTCCCCCTGAAAGGGCTTGACAGGGTTACGGTCAGCTTCAGCCCCCCAGGATGATCCCGACTGAAACAGAGAGAGCAGGAGCGAAACCGCCGACTGGCCATGTTAAACAGGACAGAGGACCTGTTCACGCAGGGTTTTCAGGATTCAACCACCACGCAGACCTTCGGGGAAAAGGCGGCATGCGTCTTAAAGAACTTGTAGAGGTCATCGATGCCGTGGATTTCAAGGGCGACCCTGATCTGAACATATCCAGTATCGCCTACGACTCCCGGGCAGTGGGACCAAAGACCCTGTTCGTGGCCCTGAAAGGGCACCGTCAGGACGGACACCGGTTCATAGGCGAGGCCCTTTCAAAGGGTGCCGTGGCAGTAATTTCAGAGCTGTCCCCTGACTCCCCCCACCTTCCCCGGCAGGGAGGGGCGGCCCTGGTACAGGTCCCTGACTCCCGTGAGGCATTATCCCGGGTTGCCGTCAGGTTCTTTAACGCCCCCTTCAAAGAGATGAGCATGGTGGGGGTTACCGGTACCAACGGTAAGACCACCACCGCATACATCCTTGAATCGATCCTTCTGGGTGCCGGTCAGAGGCCCGGGGTCATAGGGACGGTCAGCTATCGCTATCCCGGTCATGTCCAGGATGCCCCGGTGACCACACCGGAATCTCTGGACCTCATGAAGGTCCTGCGTGAGATGGCCAACACCGGAGTCACCCATGCGGTGATGGAGGTTTCCTCCCATGCCCTGGACCAGGGCAGGGTAAGGGCCTGTCCCTTTGGCGTGGCCATCTTTACCAACATCTCCAGGGATCATCTGGACTACCACGGGTCCATGGAGTCCTATTTCAGGGCAAAGGCCATTCTCTTTACCTCTCTTGGGGCGCAGGGGACAGGCGAGACGGTCACGGCCGTGATCAATATTGATGACCCTAAGGGCCAGGAACTCATGAGACTCACCCCTGCCCGGGTCATGACCTACGGCATGGGAGAGGGGTGTGATGTAAGGGCAGAACAGGTGAGGGTGAGCTGGGAGGGCCTCAGTGCCAGACTCATAACACCCGAAGGTGAGGCGGAAGTGGAATCGGCCCTCATGGGGGAGTTCGACATCTACAACATCATGGCCGCTGCGGCAGGGGCCCTCTCCCTGGGAATCCATATGGATTCCATCCGTTCCGGTGTGAAACGGCTCAAGGGGGTGCCCGGACGGCTGGAGCGGGTCAGGAATAACCGGGGTCTGGCCATTGTGGTGGACTACGCCCATACCCCCGATGCCCTCTTAAAGGCCTTAAGGGCCGTAAGGGCACTGACCAACGGGCGTGTACTGACGGTGATCGGATGCGGGGGAGACAGGGACAGGGGGAAGAGGAGACCCATGGGCCGTGTGGCGGGAATGGAGAGCGACATGGTCTTCATCACCTCTGACAACCCCCGCACAGAGGACCCCGATCTAATTGCGGCCCAGATCGAGGAGGGCGTGATCGAATCAGGGCTCAGGGACTACACCCTTGATCTGGACCGTGAAAGGGCCATTCAAAGGGCGGTAGAGGCGGCCCGCAACGACGACCTGATCCTGATCGCAGGAAAAGGCCATGAGACCTATCAGATTATCGGCACACAAAAAAAGGCCTTCGATGACAGGGTGGTGGCCGCACGGGCCGCTCGCTGAGGTGTAACCATGCCGGCCGTATGGGGAAAAATCAGGGCCGAAGAGATCCTCGCACCCATAAAGGGCTCCCTGATTTCAGGTGAACCGGATACCCCCATAAGGGGTATCAGCACCGATTCCAGGACCTTGAGAACCGGGGAGCTCTTCTGGGCGCTGAAGGGCGATACCTACAACGGACACGACTTCGCAGCACGGGCCGTTGAACAGGGCGCAGCCGGGGTTGTGGTTGAAAAGAGAGGTCTCATAGAGGGATTCAGCCAATTTGGCATCGATTCACGGGGGTCTTCATCCCGAAGCCCTGTTGTCATTTCAGTTGATGACACCCTGAAGGCCCTGGGCCGAATGGCCGCATGGTGGCGTAGGATGCACGACCTGAAAGTGGTGGCCATTACTGGAAGCTCGGGTAAGACCACCACAAAGGAGATGGTGAGCCGCATCCTGGAGATGGGCGCCAGGACGTTGAAGAATCAGGGGAATCTCAACAACCTGATCGGCCTCCCCCTTACCCTGCTGAAACTGACCAGGGACCATGAGAGGGCCGTGGTGGAGATGGGGATGAACCGTCCAGGGGAGATCGCTCGGCTCACCGAGATAGCGGATCCTGACGTGGGTGTGATCCTCAACGTGGGGATGGCGCACCTGGAAGGGCTCGGAGACCTGGACGGAGTGGCAAGGGCCAAGACAGAGCTTATGGAGAAGATCTCCCCAAAGGGGGTCATGATCCTGAACGGAGATGATGAGCCGCTTATGAGAAGGGCCTCTTCCTTTACAAGGGAAACCATAACCTTCGGCCTTGGCCCGGGAAACCAGGTACGGGCCACCCGTATCCTCGGCAGGGGGCAGGAGGGTACGGCCTTCCACCTGGAGTATCAGAAGCGATCATGGCCAGTACGGATAAAGGTCCCTGGACTCCACAATGTCAAAAACGCCCTGGCCGCTGCCGCCGTAGGTCTGGTCATGAAAGAGCCCTTTGAAAATATCGTGGAGGGGCTTGGGAGGTTCTCAGGGATCAGAGGAAGGTTCATGCTGGAACTCCTCACCAACGGCGCAGCCCTCATGGACGATACCTACAACTCAAACCCCTCCTCCCTGGAGGCGGCGCTCCATGGGGTGGCCTCAATGAAGTCACCCCATGGAAGGCTCATGGTCGGACTGGGCGAAATGATGGAGCTTGGGGATTCCACTGTCCAGGCCCACAGGAAGGCCGGGGAAAGGGCTGCAAAGGCCGGGGCGTACTCCCTCCTTGCCATGGGAGAACACTCACGCGAGATAACCGAGGGGGCCCGGGCAGGAGGAATGCCTCCCGAACGTCTAAAAATCGTCAGGTCCCACGATGAAATGGTGAAGGAGATCGGGGATACCATGAGGCAGGGAGATCTCATCCTCCTGAAAGGCTCACGTAAGATGGGGCTTGAAAAAGTGGCCGAGGGGCTGCGTGAACTGAGCCTACGCACCGCAGGCCATGCCTCATGGGGATAGTGCCCGTCCATGGGCCGATGGGCCATGATTAACGAACTTGGTTCGCTTCGCTCACAATTTGGAATAATGGTAGCCGTTTACGGCTTGAAATTGGAAATCAGGAACTGGAGAGATCGGTCCAAAATTAAATGCGTTCATCAACAGCACAAAAGCATAAAGGCCGAATCTCTAATTTCAACGTTCCATCATTCCATGTATGCGGCAAAAAGACTAAGACTTAATAAGCTACTTTAATTTCAATAAGTTGTAGGATTTCCAAGACATCTATTTATCCATGGGAGTAGATCCTTAAATGGAGAAGCCGAAGAAGATACTGGTGGTGGATGATGAGATGGGAATCAGGCTGCTCCTGTCAGAGGCGCTGATGACCAGGGGATTTAAGGTAAGCCTTGCAAGCGACGGGATGGAATCCCTTCAGAAGTTGGAGCAGGACCGTTTTGACCTGATTGTGACCGATATTAACATGCCGAACCTGGACGGCGTTTCCATGCTGAAAAGGATGAAGCAGACCGGACGGAACGAAAAGGTAATCATAATGACGGGGGACCCATCGGATAAGAGACTCTCGGACGAGGGGCTCCCCCCTGTGGAAGATCATCTTTTCAAACCCTTTGGCCTGGAAGGCTTTCTGGAAGTGGTGACCGCCGCCACCACATGAGGTGAAGAGAATGGCATTGACAGGAGAGAACAGGGGTTAGGGGCCCTCAGCAGATGCTTTACAGACTGATCTACCTGTTTCATACGGACTTTTCATGGTTGAACGTGTTCAGGTATATAACGTTCCGGACCATACTGGCCAGCCTGACCGCCCTGATGCTGTCCTTTATCTTCGGTGGCTGGGCCATCAGGAAGCTTGGGTCCATGCAGGTAAAGGAAAAGATCCGTGATGACGGTCCGCCGGGCCATCAATCCAAGGCGGGAACCCCCACCATGGGGGGATGCCTGATCCTGCCCGTTGTTGTATTCGCCACCATCCTCTGGGCTGAACCTCTTAACATCTATGTCTGGCTCGTTATCTTTGTAATTTTATTCTTCGGGACCATAGGCTTTGCCGATGACTATCTGAAGATAGTGAGAGAGAACAGCAAGGGGATGAGCGCCGCCATAAAATTTTCACTCCAGATATCGGGGGCCGTTATCGCGGCCTGGGCGTTGTACCTCCATCCCGGTTTTGATTCGTGCCTTAACGTACCCTTTTTCAAGAACGTGTCCCCCGATCTGGGTTGGGGCTACATCCCCTTTGCGGCCTTTATCATGGTGGGGACCTCCAATGCCGTAAACCTGACAGATGGGCTGGACGGTCTTGCCATAAGCCCGCTGATCGTGGCCTTTGCCAGCTATCTTGTTTTCGCCTATCTGGCGGGACACGTGAAGATCGCATCATACCTTCAGATCCCCTACCTGCCGGGCTCGGGCGAGATATCGGTGCTGTGCGGGGCAGTGGTGGGGGCCGGTCTTGGATTCCTGTGGTACAACGCCTATCCCGCCGAGATTTTCATGGGTGACGTTGGATCCCTTCCCCTGGGCGCGGTGCTTGGGACGGTTGCGGTCATCACCAAACAGGAGCTTGTTCTGGTGCTGGTGGGCGGGCTCTTTGTGTTTGAGGCCCTCTCGGTTATCTTTCAGGTATCGTACTTCAAACTGACAGGGGGGCAGAGGATCTTCCGCATGGCTCCCATACATCATCA
>DREN01000261.1 GCA_011051075.1 Deltaproteobacteria bacterium
CCCTGGAAGATGCCGATAAACAGGTCGAAGAGACTTACAGAGGCCCTGGTCTGGTTGAAGTACTCCACCACGTTCAGGTCCAGCATGCCCACACCCACTATCAGACCCCCTAAGATGCCCATGAGATCGGCGTATAGACAGAGGAGCGGCATCATGAGCGCAAGGCCTAACATGCGGGGGAGGACAAGAAACTCCATGGGCGAAATACCCATTGTTCTGAACGCGTCTATCTCCTCGTTCACCTCCATGGTGCCAAGCTGGGCCGCAAAGGCGGCTCCGGTTCGACCGGCCATGATTATACCGGTCATTATGGCCCCCATGACCCGGACCATGGCTATGCCCACCAGGCTTGCCACGTAGATCTGGGCCCCGAACATCATCAACTGAACGGCCCCCACAAAGGCCAGTATGAGGCCCACTAACAGACTTATGAGAGACACGATGGGAAGGGCCTGCAACCCGCACTCCTGCATGACCAGGGTGAGATCGGAGCCCCGGAAACGGGCCTTGCCTCTCAGAAAACGCCCAAAGGCCACAAAGACCTCTCCGACGAAGGCCAGGATCTCCCCTGTGGAGCGGAAGAAATCGGTGGTTTCCGCCCCTACCGTCGAAAGAAAAGAGTCCTTTCCCGATTCCCTGCCAACCCCCTTTTTCTGGGGAACGACCGCTGCAAGGGCCAGGAGTTTCTGTACGCCCTCGGGAAGGCCTTTGCTGTCAACGGCCATACCATCTCTGGAACATAGGTCCATAACCCTGGTCACAAACGCCAGGAGACCGCTGTCCCAGTGTGAAACATCCCCTGTGTCGAATCTTATGCTTGTGACAGGTGGGCCGGATGCAAGCTCTTTGCGCACATCTTCAGGAGATGGCCGCCTGTTTTCAACGGTCCATTCTCCGGTAAGCCGAATAAGGAGGGTTCCCTGTTCCGGGCGGTCAAACCCGAGTTCCGGTGGGGCTGAACCCCTGTCTTTCCTGTCCGTCATCCGGCCTCAGCTATTGGGGGGTGTGGAGAACACGTCTCCAGGGAGATGACCCCTGTTATTGCACTGCCCCGGGATTGAGAACCCGGTCTGAATTGCGGTGGCACGTCCATGTCAATCATCAGGGATAGGATTACATATCACGCACCGGGTTTCTTTGCAAAGGTTAAAGTTCTTTCAGGGTGGAAGGCCGTGTACGTTGCCAGTGGGCCGGGGACCCTTATCCGGCCGGTCCTGTCCTGTTGAGCCTGAAATAGATCCCCCCTCTTTCCATAAGCTCCCTGTGGGTCCCCTCCTCCCTTATCCTGCCGCCATGCATCACCAGTATCCGATCGGCCTTGCGGATCGTGGAAAGCCTGTGGGCAACGATCAGGGTGGTACGTTTCTCGGCCATGTGAGAGATGGCCTCCTGGATGAGCCCCTCTGTTTCAGGGTCAACGCTTGACGTGGCCTCATCCAGGATCAGGAGAAGAGGGTCGTGGGCAAGGGCCCTGGCAAAGGAGAGAAGCTGGCGTTCGCCCGTGGAGAGCGATGCCCCCCCCTCCTCAAGCTCATGTGCAAAACCGTGCTTAAGTCTTCCTATGAAGGGAAGGGCATTGACCGCCCTTGCCGCCCGGGCAACAGCCTCCATGCTCATGTCCCCCCTGCCCAGAGAGATATTGTCCGATACCCGGCCTGAAAAAATAAACACATCCTGCATGCACGGACCGATCCTCTGCCTGAGTCGGCTGTTGGACCATTCCCTGAGATCAACCCCGTCAAGGGATACAGAGCCCTGATCCGGATCGTAGAATCTCTCGGCAAGGTTCACCACCGTGGTCTTTCCCGAACCCGTAGGCCCTATTATCGCCACTGTTTCCCCCGGGTTCACCTCAAAGGAGATATTGTGGAGTACCGGTCGGTTTTTATTATACCCGAAGGAGACCCCGTCAAAAATAAGGCGTCCCCCCGTATGAGCCGCCTCCTTAGGTGATTCCGGCTCAGGGATTATATCTCTGGTATCCATGAACTCAAGTATGCGCTCGGTTGAGGCCATTGCCAGCTGCATAATATTGTACTTCTCCGAAATATCCCTGATCGGCTTGAAGAACATCTGGATATAACTGATAAACGCCACCAGGGTTCCAAGGGTCAGCTCCTCCTGTATGACCTTTCCGCCTCCATGCCAGATGAGAAAGGCCACGGCCAGGGAGGAAAAGAGTTCCATGGCGGGCATAAACAGGGCGAACATATGGACCTGTTTCATGCCGGCCCGGTAATTTTCACGGTTGATCCGGGCAAAGGCCTTGATCTGGGATTTTTCCCTCACAAAGATCTGTATGACCTGGATCCCCCTTATCCTCTCCTGGAGAAAGGCGTTCAACTTGGCCACACTGGCCCGGAGTTCCCTGAACACCTCCCTTGCCATGGAGCTGAAGATGAAGGTGAGACAGAAAATGACAGGGACAAGGGCAAGGCAGATGAGGGCCAGGGTCCAGTTGAGGTAGAGGAGGACTATCAGGATCCCGGTGAGGATGAACAGGTCCTTGAACACGGTTATGAGGACGGACTTGAACATCTCGTTAAGGTTTTCGATGTCGTTCGTTACCCTTGTGACCAGACGGCCCACCGGATGCCGGTCAAAGAACCGTAAGGCCTGGGACTGCATGGTGGCAAAAAGGCGAAGCCGGATGTCCAGCATGATCCGCTGACCTGTGAGCTCAAGGATGAAGTACTCGGCATATCCAACCCCGAGAGAAAGAATGATAAGCAGGAAAAAGGCCGCGGCGATTATGGTAACACCCCGCACATCTTTGGCCCTGATCGTCAGGATCTGCTTTTCAGAAAAGTGCCGGAGAAGGGAGTAGGGGATCATAAGAGAGCCGTCGGGCATCTGATCAGCGGCAGATCTACTCCATTCCTGGAAATCCCTGACCTCCACCTCTGGCCCTACCCGGTAGAAACGCGCGGATGAAAGGAGTCCCATCTTTCTCAGCCTGTGAAGCTCGCGGCGGTCTATCTTTTTCATGTCCGTGCCGGAGATGTACCAGGCGGAACGGGCCATATCGGTCTCCATGAGGCCATGATAGGGCCTCAAAAGGTCAGGAAGGTCAGGGAAGGTTGACCCGGCCGGGGCGGCTATCCGGTAATAGGAGGCCAGGATGTACCGGTCAATGGCCACCTTTGTGAGGTAGGGGGCGGTAAGGTCAAAGAGGGTGATCATGATGGACAGCAGGAGACCGGCAGCGATACCTTTGCGGTAGGGGAGGGCGAAAGGTGCAAGCCTCTTGAGGAGTCTTATGTTATAGGGCTTGCCTAACTTCCCCTCCTCTGCGTAACCGTAGTCCTTGAACATGGCAGATCCGGCCTTTACCGGTCAATATCCTGTCTGGACCCTGTCAAGGGGTTCTGTTGTAAAATCAGGAGGGATTTTCATGGTGAATATGGCCTCAGGTATTGGTCTGTTGAAGGTCATCCTGCTTATCTCAAGGACCAGGCCCACCTCTTCATCCGGGCCGTCCACCTGGATCTTCCCTGCGTAGCGCACTTTATCCTCCTCCTTGTAGTTGGAAAAGGTTACCCGTGTATTCTGTCGGCAGTAAGAGACCCTGTGGGGAAGTCCGTCCACGGGATACAGATCGATTACCTGGACCCTAATACCGTCTTTGTTCAGCAGGGTTATCCGGTTTCCTGCAGGTGAAACGCCCCGGTGGTAAGAGACCAACACGGGGTAGGCCCGTATGAGGGACCAGAGGAGTTCAGGGCTCAGAGGGACAGGTATTACCCTGGACAGGCCGGGCGTGCCAACATACCCGTAGTAGAGGCGTTTTTCAGCGAAGGAGAGTATCTCAAGGTCCTGGTCCCTTACGAGGATGTGAAGGAGGGGCCTGCCCCAGGTGTGGGTTATCTCAATCTTGATCCTCGATCTATCCCTGCTGGCAACGATCAGGGCAGTGGCGTCAGAGGAGGAGCCCTTGGAGTGGAGCGTGAGGGCCCCTGAAGATATGACGGTATGAACCAGGGCCTGTTCCTCACCAATGGCCCGGAGTATCCCTTCCACGCCCTGTCTGTCAAGGGGGGGGGCAGATGGAGGAACATGTCCGGCACAGCAACTGAGAAGAAGGAGCAGGGCCACCGGAAACAGCCCTCTGGTCTGGAGTTTCCTTTGATGCACCACCGTCAGTCTTTCTGCTTTAGAAGCTCCTTTACCCCTGTTATCTTCTCCTTGAGTTCCTCTTCTTTGGGATGCTTCAGGGAAAGGGCCTTTTCGTAGTGGAGGAGGGCCTTTTTGTACTCATGTTTCTTGAGATAGGCGTCCCCCAGATGCTCGTTGATTGTGGGGTCGTCTTTTGTGAGATCCGCCGCCTTCTCAAGATAATGAATGGCCTTTTCATAGGCGCCCTTCTTGTAATATACCCATCCCAGGCTGTCAATTATGTACCCGCTGTCAGGCTTGAGCGTCAAGGCCTTCTGGATCAGCTCCTTTGCCTCATCTAATTTGATACCCTGTTCCGCGTAGGTATATCCAATATAGTTGAGGGCGTCCGCATTATCAGGTTCTATCTGGAGGATCTTCTCCATCTGTTCAATACAGGCTTCCTTGGACCCGCTCTTATCGAGAAGGACTCCCAGGCGAAACAGAAGATCCACGTTTTTCCCGTCCGTCTTAAGACCGTTTTCAACCACTGTTATGGCCTTTTGGTACTCCTCTCTGGTTTCATAAACAGAGGCGAGCATCAGGTATAGCTCGGGCCGGTCCCCCTTTATGGAGATAGCCTTTTCAATGACCTTTGCGGCCTTGTCATACTCCTCCTCTGTAATGAGTATGCGTGCAATCTGGATCTGGGCGCTGACAAAGTAGTTGGACCCTTCCTTTATCTGCTTAAGATGTTCAAGGGCCTTTTTCAAATCCCCCTTTTCATCGTAGGCTATGGCCAGAAAGTACCTGGATTTATCATCTTCCGGCCAGGCCTTTACGATCAGGTCAAGCTCTTCAATGGACTTGTCGATCTCCCCCTGTCTCAGGTATATGAGGCCCAGGGCCTGCCTCTCCGGGGCCCCCGGCTTTGAATGCTCCTTGATCTCCTTCACATGGGCCGAGGCCTTATCTTCCAGTCCCAGCCTGGAGTAGAGGGTTATCAACCTCTCCCTGGCAGGGATATTGTCGGGATATAGTGACAGCAGCCTCTCATAGGCCTCGGCGGCCTTTTGATCTTCGTTGATCATCTGGTAAACAGTGGCCAGATCAAAGAGTGCCGGCTCCAGACCCGCGTTTAACCTGAGCGCATCCTTAAAGGCCTTTTCAGCCTCTTTGTAGCGGTTCATCTCCAGATTGATCCTTCCCAGGTAGTAGTGAGTAACCACCAGCCTGGGGTTCTGTTCAATGAGAATGTGAAGATGCTCCAGGGCCTTCTGGAACTCCTTCTTCCTCACAAGAATCGTAGTCAGCAGGAGCCTGATCCTCTGGCTCTTGGGATCCAGGTTCAGTATCTTCTCATACTGTTCAACGGCAAGATTATCTTTGCCCGTGAGGGCGTACAGATCTCCCAGTAATGTTATGCCCGCTATATCCTCCGGGTCCATATGCACACTTTTTTGGGCGTAGATCAGGGCCTCGGGGTAGTTCCGCATCCCTTTCAGGATAAGGGCCATCTTTCTGTTCAGATAGGCCGAACCGGGATCCGTGGAAATGGCGGCCTCAAGATACTTTCGCCCCTTTTCAGCATCCCCTCTGGAAAGGGCTATGGAGGCCATGGTAAAGGCCTGATAAGCCTGTTGGATCTGATCCTTTTTTACCGCAGGAGAGTCCTTGTGCTGTTGATCAGACACCGGTTTAGGTTTTGACACTGGAGGTGAGGATCGTACCTGTGCGCACGCCGAAGCAAGGCCCGCCATCAAGAAAAGGAGAAGGATGAGGGCAGGGTTCAGGTAGCCGCGGAAAAAGTTCCCCTGTGCAGCCGGACCCTGCCTTTTGTCATTGATTTCAGGTTTACGGTTCATGTTTGCCATTGCTCCAGTATCTGATGCGAGGTATAGACTTCCAAATAAAGATTTTGGACTGCGTTATCGGTCGGAATCGTCGACGACGTACTATGGGTACGACTTACTCCGATTCCTCCCTCTGGCCTTGC
>DREN01000471.1 GCA_011051075.1 Deltaproteobacteria bacterium
CCAGGCAAGGTGGGTGTAGTCATGGTCCAGGACCTCGAACATACCGGCCGGGATAGAGGAGTTTCCAGAAACAGGACCGAGGCCTATGATTATCTCATCCTTTTCATCGCCGTCGATGTCGCCGCTTACCGGATGGCTTGTGCCCAGAGCCGTATTGTAGTCGGGCCAGTCAACCTCCACCCACGCCTTATGCCTTATTGTCCCTGACGCGTAGTCAAAGATCTCTATCTTCCCGTAACCTCCCTGGCCAAGGCCGATGATTATTTCATCTTTTCTGTCTCCGTCCACATCCCCTGCCGCAGGCCAGGTTTCACCGTTAAGGGCGTTATAATCGGGCCACTCCACCTGACCCCAGGCAAGGTGGGTGTAGTCATGGTCCAGGACCTCGAACATACCGGCCGGGATAGAGGAGTTTCCAGAAACAGGACCGAGGCCTATGATTATCTCATCCTTTCCATCGCCGTCGATGTCGCCGCGGGCAATACGGGTCTCGCCGCTCACGGTGTTGTAATCAGGCCAGTCAACCCTGAGCCACCCATCGTGCAGATAATCGGGGCCTACCACCTCTGCCCATCCCCCATCCTCGGCAAAGCCTCCGAATCCTGCAATCAGCTTATGGTCCATGCCGGCAGCATCTGCGGGAACCTCATAAACCACCTCCTCTGAAGGCGAACTCTCAAGACCGAGGGAGTTGTAGGCTGTTACATAAAAGTAGTAGGTCTTGCCAGGTACGAGGTTGGCTAACGTGTAACTGGTCTCCTTACCAGCATCCTCGTTGTGGGGATAGATCCCTGTATCAGAACCGATGTACACCCTGTAGCCGGCAACGTCGGGTTCGCTGTTTGGATCCCATGCAAGGGTAACCTTGGCAGCGTACGCCCACGGACAGGATAGAATAATCGGAATGACCAGGAAGTAAAAAACCCAGCTACGCAGAAAGTTACGCTCCTTTTCCATCGATAGTCTCCCTTCTCTCCCGCGATTTTGCCGTTGTCCGGGAATCACGGGGAACAGAACGTTAGCGTCTGTTGCAGCCCTTGTAGTGCAGTGCCGCTGCCAAAAGGATATATGCAAAAAATATGCCTCTCCACTCCGTAAACACAGGGATTAAGTCCGGCACAATTCCAGGGGAATCCTGTTTTGTTTGACAGGGAGGACTTCCCATGTTATAATTCAGAGTAAATCAAATATAACATGAGGGGCTTGTGACACGCAACGAGTCATTATTTCAAAGGGGGGGATAATGGTATACCGATCCGAAGCAACGGAACTGGAAACCATGAGGCAGATTGCCGAGATGAAGCGGATTTGCTCTGTAATTGACACTTCTCTCCCTGACTCGGGGTCTGCCTGCCTGATTGTGGTGAGCGCATGCCAGGGTGAGGGGAAAACCCTGATATCAGCAGGGATCGCATCCCTGGTGGCGGGATATGGGAAACCCGTCTTGGGTGTTGACCTGAACTGGCATGCCCCTGCCCTGCACAACTACTTTGCCCTGAATAGGAACTTCGACCTGGAAGATCTGCGGACAGGGGAGTCCCTCCTTGGTTTTGTTCAGCCCTCGGGGATTGAAAACCTGGACATTTTGACAGCCCCAAGATCAACGGCAAACGAGAGAGCCAGGTATTTGTCGGGAGCTGAAATAATAGAGGAGGCACGCGAGGGGTATGAAATGGTTGTTGTAGATACCGCTGCCATACTCCCCACAAACCGGAGCATGGTTGATCCGGTAACATTTTCTAATGTGGCCGATGGTGTGCTCCTTGTGGTGCTCAACTGCGTCACACCCAGGCAGGATGTAAGGCGCGCACAGATGATTTTAGAGGCATCCGGAGCTAAGATGATGGGAGCAGTTGTAAACCACTGGAAAAATCTGCTGATGTAAGCATGATAAGCCTTTTCTCATGAAGCATAACTCATGCTTTTCATGGGGGAAGTTGATCCTCAGCCAGGCAGTGTGCTTAATCAGCCCTGCCGCTTATGTCCCTTTCTATAGAGTTTCAGATAAAGATTTTGGCAAGGCCAGAGGGAGGAATCGGAGTAAGTCGTGCCCATAGTACGTCGTCGACGATTCCGACCGGTAACGCAGTCCAAAATCTTTATCTGGAAGTCTATACCAGGTTCCTGGTTCAGGAGGAAAATATGGGATTTTTTATCAAGCGTTATATCTGTGCTGTTTCAGTCCGCCGTCGATTGCTCTTGCTTTTTTTGCTCCCGCCCGTTGTATATCTTCTCCTAAGTGCCATAATTCCAGATAGATACCTTGTTGAACAGACTATTTTAGTGCCAAAGAACGCTCGGGTCCTGGTGGGGACGAAACCTGGAAGCACCTTACCATTCAGTAAACTTATCTCAAGGCCTGACGCTTTCTTTAACAACGATTTTGCACTCATCCTGCTTGCAAGACGCATGAACTCTGAAACAGCCCATAGAGGTGAAATAAGCCCTCCTGCCACTCTGAAGACCCTTGTTTCAGGGACCATGAACCTGAAAATGAAGGCTGAAAACCTGGCTGTAATCCAATATTATGGTGACGACCGCAATCTTGGGACAACCCTGGTGGATTTCTACTCCACAAGGCTCGTGGAAAGGCTTAAGACCGGCGGACCCGGCTCAAAAATCGGAAAGGGGATCAAACAGGCCCCTGCCAGGCTCACGGGAAGGCCCATTGTAAAAACCGCCCGTGCCCTCTGGAGGCCTGATCGTCTGTTTCCCGCGGGCATCTTAACCCTTATTTCTCTTTTTCTGATCCTGATAGTCATTGCCGTTCTGGAGTTCTCAGATCCAGCCTTCAGATCAGAACGACAGGTGGCCCGCTACCTGCGTCTTCCCATTATCGGTTCATTGCCCGATCTTGAAAGGATCTCTCAGGCCCTGAAAAAAGGGGCCTCACCCCCAAGGGGCAAATAACCCTATCCCAACTGCGCATGCCATTCGATGCTAATGTCCGTTCTTTTTCAAGAACTTGAAACTCCGGGTCATCCCTTTCATCCCTCTCCTGCCTCAGTTTCCACCTTTTGGTCCATGTAATTACAGCAATGTAATTCCTGCTCCTCAGATATTCATAGAGGTTTGACTCTTTCGGGTCCATAATCCGGATTAGGGACCGGAGAGCTCCTCCCCCGCCTGCAAATCTTGTCGAACTTTACCCTTAAGACGCCTGGCATCCTCCCTTGCTTCTGCTGGCATCGATCTTGCACGAGATCTAAACGCGATCAGTTTTAATCCTTATTTCGTTCGAAAAAGGCAAACCATCTAAAAGGGTGGGACGCAAAGCCACTGGCCTAAATCTCTAAACCAACAGGGACAGGGCGGCAGGGCTGCCGGGCGGAAGTAGCACCTCCCACGGGGCTATTTTTCGCACGGGTCAAATAGCATCCCCTGGGAGGTTCATCATGTTGTATAACCGAATTTGCTCTCAAAACACCGGAATCGGGCGTGTAGCGTTTCTTTCATGGATAGTCTTAATCGTGATCCTTTTCCAGTTTTCCGGCATTTCACATTCCGCTGAAGTAACACTGGAGTGGGATCCCAACACAGAACCTGATCTGGCCGGCTACAGGATCTACTACGGGTTTGAAAGCGAAAATTACACCTACACTATTGATGTTGGGAATCAGACGAGCTATACTGTGCCGGATCTCGAATCAGACCGGCTTTACTACTTTGCTGCTACCTCCTATGATGTTTATAATAATGAGAGCGAGTTTTCAGAAGAAGTCTCAT
Source organism: Deltaproteobacteria bacterium (assembly GCA_011051075.1). Lineage (GTDB taxonomy): Bacteria > Desulfobacterota > DSM-4660 > Desulfatiglandales > Desulfatiglandaceae > Desulfacyla. The sequence goes on from DREN01000471.1 coordinate 3,727, forward strand.
ACCTTGTGCCTTCTGAAAATGAAGCGCCTGTGGCGGATGCAGGTCCAGACCAGAGTGTAGCTGAAGGGGCGACGGTAACCTTGAACGGGTCCAACTCCATTGATGCCAATAACGATATTGTAGGCTATTTATGGGAGCAGGTATCCGGGCCTGAAGTGGAACTTGTATCACCGGATTCTGCCGCAGCAACCTTTATTGCCCCAGACGTGGGGATTAATGGTTCCTCCCTCTCCTTTTTGCTGACCGTGACGGATAGTGCTGGACTGAGTTCCGAGGACTCCTGTATCGTTAATGTAACCTGGGTCAACTTGCCCCCCCTGGCCGTAGCCGGAGACGATCAAACGGTGTACGAGGGTGAGCTGGTTACGCTGAACGCTTCCGGGTCTTCTGATCCTGACGACGGCATAGCTTATTATATGTGGGAACAGGTGGAAGGTCCAGCCGTAGCTCTCTCTGATCCTGGAGATATTCAACCCACCTTCACTGCCCCTGATCTGGACCAAGGGGATCTCTCCCTGACCTTCCAGTTGACGGTGGAAGATCATGGCGGGTTACGTACCACGGACACCTGCGTGGTAAATGTCTCGTGGGTCAACTCCCCACCTGTTGCCGAGGCAGGCGAGGATCAGATAGTCAACGAAGGGGATACGGTTACTCTGGACGGATCAGGTTCATGGGATCCAGACGATGGCATAGTTTCCTTCCGATGGACCCAAACCGGCGGATCTCCTGTGGCTCTTTCGGATCCCACGGGTGTAACGACTACCTTCACAGCACCGGTGATGGGTGCGGACTCTGGTCCTATGACGTTCCAGATCAGCGTGACCGACGCGGGCGGGTTAACTTCCCAAGATACCTGCGTTGTTACCGTTGCCGGAGCAACCGTTTACGAAGATGCGGAGGATGGTACCACCAACGGATGGTCCATCTATGATAAGAAACCGAAAAAGGCCAAGATCTCCAACGTGTTTGATGACCTGCGCCAGAGCCGCGTTATTCAACTCAAGGGCAAGGGGACTGCCAATGGATATGTATTAAGAAATGAAGACGGAAGTCGTTGGCACAATACGACCCAGTTTGTTATCCAGTGGAGTATGAGATACAAGGAATATTTCAGGGTGTATCTGGACGTCCAAACCACTGCCGGTCACCGGTATCTGTACTACACTCCGTCCAACGATGACTGGCTCGGAGATGGAAAGTATGTGCACCACGGCCTAGGTTCCAATATCACGGATGGATACTGGCACACATTTACGCGAGACCTTCAAGCCGACCTCAATGAGGCTCAACCTGGAGTGGAACTGCTGGAGATAAACGGCTTTCTCATCAGGGGAACCGGGAGGGTGGACAGTATCCAACTGCTCGATTCTATTCCGTCAGAGACCATATATGAAGACGGAGAGGATGGCGATACGGAGGGATGGCATATCTACGATCATGATCCCTCGGGAGCTACCGTCAACAATGTATTTGATGCAGATCGCCAAAGCAGGGTGATTGAGTTCAAAGGATCCGGCACCAGCAACGGTTACCGCTTCAGTAACCATACGGAGGAGGCCTGGGCAAAGTGGGAGAATACGACCCAGTTTGTAATTCAGTGGAGCATGAAATACGATGAGGAGTTTGTGGTATACTTAGACGTGGAAACCACGGCAGGCCATCGCTATATATACTATACCCCAGATGACTATGACTACCTCGGGAGCGGTGAATACGTCCACCACGGTCTTGGTACCCAAATGATCGATGGGCAATGGCATACATTTACCCGGGACCTTAAAGTCGATCTCGAAGACGCTCAGTCCGATGTTACCATCATGGAGGTAAACGGTTTTCTGATCCGGGGTAGTGGTAGAGTAGATGATATTCAACTAAAATCAAAATAGAACTCGGAGCTCTCGATAATGGGAGGAAACGATATGAAAAATACACTAAGAATTTGTGCGCAACTATCGATCTTGTCCTTCATGCTCATTTTTGGCATGTCGACCGTGGCTTGGTCAAGAACCTATTATGTCAACGGTGAAAGCGGAAACGATTCAAACTCCGGGACCGAACTAACTGCTGCGCTCAAAACCATACAAGCCGCAGCTAATAGAATGCAATCAGGAGATACCTGCTCGGTCCTTCCTGGAAACTATTATGAAAGGATAACTGTTAACACCTCCGGCACTTCTAGCCTGCCCATCTCTTTTAAGGCGGAAGGATCCGTAATTACCCGCGGGTTCAATGTCTTAGGCGATTATATCAGGATCGAAGGTTTTGAAATAACAGACACTATAAGCGGTCATTGGAGAGATGGATCCGGCGTCTACGTAGAAGGAAAATACTGCGAGATTATCGATAACTA
>DREN01000445.1 GCA_011051075.1 Deltaproteobacteria bacterium
CTTGGGCGCGGTGGAGGCCTCTGTGAGGATCTGGAGCATAAAGGAGGCCATGACCAAGGCCCTTGGCATGGATATGGCCCAATCCTGGGACAGGGTGGAGGTAAGAGATGTGGGAGAAAACAAAAGTCTTGTGTTAATGGAACAGATGGAGTATAGTGCCTGGCACGATAGTATGGATAATCATCTGTTTACCCTGATAACGGATGTTGTCGAACCTGCCTGACACCCCTTCTGAGGCCTGCGCCAAAGCAGGTTCCACAGGGATATGCTCATTGGGCAAAAGGGTGGGGAGGCCCCCCTTTGAGAAGGAAGCCAAGGGCACGTTATGGTTTTTGCGGCCTGTGCGAATCGATTACAACTTCGTTCGCTTCGCTCACAATTGGAATGGTGAAATAATGGGTTTTGGGAAAATGGAGAATTTGTGTTGTGGCAGTATTCATCTTTACAGGAAATTTCAAAATGTTAACAAACAATTAACTTCCTTTGAAAACCAACATTCCAATATTCTATTATTCCATGTATGCGGCAAAAAGACTAAGACTTAATAAACCACCTTAATTTCAATAAATTGTAGAATTCCCGAGACGTTTACCCCGAAAGGAGGTGGTAGGGAAGCGGTCTTTTCGACCGTTGGTTGTTTTTATCAGTCTGGCCGGAATCAATCAGGATAACAAGGAGGAAGGATAATGAAACTCAGTTATTTGAAGGTGTTTTTGTTTGTGGCTGCGGGGCTGCTGCTGATCGGCTGCGCATCGCCAAAGGCGGTCTCAACGTTCAGCGCCCTTGATCTCAACCCCGTGGTGCAGGGGGACAACTATGAACAGAAGGTGGATAACTTCATAGTTATTCTGGATAAATCAGGATCCATGGGCGATAAGTACAAGGGACAGACAAAGCTCGCATATGCCAAGGAGATGATCGGACGCATGAACAAGACCATCCCCGACATCATGATGACGGGTGAACTCAGGACCTTTGGCCGCGTCTCTGTGTTTTCCAGTAAGTTTACCGAACTTAAGTGGGGGCCGAAACCCTATTCAAAAATAGGGCTCAACAGCGGTCTCGATCAGGTGGACTACAGTGTGGGCGACAGCCCCCTAAACGTTGCCCTTGACGCGGCTGCCCAGGACCTTAAATCGGCAAAGGGGAACATAGCGGTTATCATTTTCACCGATGGATACAAAGAGGTCATGAACTACAAGGCAGTCCTTGCCTCGGCAAGGAACCTGAAGAACGCGTACGGTGACAGGCTCTGCCTGTACCCTGTCCAGATAGGCAGGGACGCTGAGGCCGCCAAGTTCCTGCAGCAGGTTGCCCAGGCGGGTCAGTGCGGGTTTCACACAAATGCCGACAAGATCGGAACCCCCGCCGGCATGGCAGCCTTTGTTGAGAAGGTCTTCCTTCAGAAGGTGGAGGTAGTAGAGGTAGTGGAAGTGGTGGAGGAAGTGGTGGCCCCGCCTCCAAGGCCCACCGGATGTCCGGACGACGATGCCGACGGTATCTGCAACGATGTAGATAAATGCCCCGACACGCCCACGTTTGCCAAGGTGGATTACAGGGGATGCTGGGTCCTGGGTGATATCTTCTTTGACTTTAACAAGTACCAGATCAAGCCAAGATTCTACTCGGCCCTGGACGAGGTTGTAGGAGTCCTGAAGAGGAACCCCGACGTAAACATCAGGATCGAAGGCAACACCGACAGTATCGGATCCGAGGCCTATAACCTGCAACTCTCGAAGAAACGCGCCAAGGCCGTAATGGACTACCTGGTAAAAGCCGGGATCGACAAGAACAGGCTTTCCACCGTGGGTTACGGCTTCAGCAAGCCGATCGCCACCAACGCCACGCCAGAGGGCAGGGCCTTGAATCGCAGAGTTGAATTCACACCCATGCCTTAACCGTTAATAGTCTTTAACTGCTCCTCAGGGGGGCGGGAAGGCTGTCGCCCCCCTGAGAAAACCTCCTGTGCCGGGTTCCTTGAGACGTTACAAAATCCCTTTGAAAATTCCCCTGTCAACCCATTGCAAGAATGCAAGAATCAGACCCGCATCCCCTTATAGACGTTGATAAGGCCGTTGGTGGATGAATCGTGTGTGTGAACCGGGCTGTCATCCCTCAGTTCCGGCTGTATCTTTTTTGCCAGTTGCTTGCCAAGCTCCACCCCCCACTGATCGAAACTGAAAATATTCCAGATAACACCCTGCACAAAGAATTTATGCTCGTACATGGCGATCAGACTTCCCAGGATCCTGGGGGTCAGCTTTCTGAACAGTATGGAGTTGGTGGGCCTGTTTCCCTCAAAGACCTTAAAAGGCGCCAGGCCTTCAATCTCAGTCTCACTTCTCCCCTCCCTTTTCAGCTCCTCCACCACCTCATCCCTGGTTTTGCCCCGCATCAGGGCCTCGGTCTGGGCAAAGAAGCTGGACAGGAGGATCAGGTGATGGTCTCCAACGGGGTTATGGCTCATGGCCGGGGCCAGGAAATCGGCGGGTATAAGCTCTGTCCCCTGATGTATCAACTGGTAGAAGGAGTGCTGCCCGTTGGTGCCCGGTTCTCCCCAGAGGATCGGTCCGGTCTGCCATCTGACCCGGTTTCCACTGCGGTCCACTGACTTGCCGTTACTCTCCATGCTGGCCTGCTGAAGATAGGCCGGAAGCCGGTGCAGGTACTGGTCGTAGGGGAGAAGGACCTCTGTCTGGGCCCCGAAGAAATTCCTGTACCAGATGCCGATCAGCGCAAGGATGACCGGGATGTTTTCCCTGAAAGGTCTGGTCCTGAAGTGGATGTCCATCTCATAGGCCCCCTCAAGGAGGGCCTGAAAGTTTTCAGGGCCGATACTGGAGATGATGGAGAGACCCACGGCCGACCAGAGGGAATATCTTCCCCCTACCCAGTCCCAGAATTCAAACATGTTTTCTCTATCAATACCAAAGGCTGAAACCTTTTTCCCGTTGGTGGAGACCGCAACAAAATGCCTGCCCACATGGGCCCGGGTCTTGGCATGGGCCAGGAACCACTCCCTTGCTGTGAAGGCATTGGTCATGGTCTCCTGGGTGGTAAAGCTCTTTGAGACCACGATAAACAGGGTGGTTTCAGGGTTCAGCCCCTTCAGGGTTTGCTCAATATGGGTCCCGTCAACGTTTGAAACAAAACGGACGGATATCCCCGGCCTGGCGTACGGTTTCAGGGCCTCTGTCACCATCACCGGTCCCAGGTCTGAACCCCCGATGCCGATGTTGACCAGATGGGTGATCCTCCTGCCCGTAAACCCCTTCCACTCCCCGGATATGATCTTCAGGGAGAATTCCTTCATCTGTTCAAAGACCCTGTTCACATCCGGCATTACATCTCTCCCATCCACACGGATGGGGCTATTGCTCCGGTTCCTCAGGGCCACGTGGAGGACGGCCCGGTCTTCGGTCTGGTTGATCCTGTCGCCGGTGAACATCTTCTCAATGGCATCGTGAAGGTCCACCTCTTCAGCAAGGTCGAGTAGGAGTTCCAGGGTCTCTTCGGTGATCCTGTTCTTGGAAAAATCGACCAGGATGTCTCCGAATCGGATAGAAAATCTCTCGAACCTGCCCGGATCATCGGCAAAAAGGGCGCGCATATGAACATCCCTTATTCTTTCATAATGACCTAAAAGCCTGTTCCAATTTCCCGTCTTTGTGGGGTCCATCTTTTTAAGCACCTGAACGATCCTCCTTACATAATGACGCAGGGTTTAAGGCCAATTCCCTATCCTGTCTGAATCCCGCAGCCCCTGCTTTTCTATCCCTGGGGCCCGGTGTTATTCAAGGGGCTCCTTAAAGGTCTCCCGAAACCGGGTGACCGTCACAAGGGAAATGGCGGCGGCCACAGCAAGGTACACCGCCGGCATCCAGCGATTTCCATCCGTGGCCCTTATCAGATAGGTGGCTGTCATGGGGGCAGTACCTCCGAAAAGGGCCATGGCTATGTTATAGCTCACCGAGAGTCCGGTGTAACGGATCCTGGCCGGGAACATCTCGGCCATTGTGGCGGGCACCACACCCTGGAGCACGCCCTGCATGAGGGCAAACAGCATCAGGGATAAAAGAATGGCCGTAAAGGTCCCCCTGAACAGGAGCCCGAAAAGGGGAAAGGCCAGCAGGGTGAATCCCGCAAAGGCCAGGAGGAGCGGGGGCCTGCGTCCTACCCGGTCTGAAAGCCTTCCCATGAACGGCGTGACGCACATGAGAAAGGTCATGGCTATGGTGTTGGCCGACAGGGCAAGGTGCATGGGCACGTGAAGGAAGCTGTGGAGGTAGCTTGTGAGATATATGAAGATCAGATAAACGGTGACGGCAAACCCCCATATGAAAAGGATCAGTTTCAAAACCCTGTTCCGGTACCCGTGCCACAGCTCCCTGAGGGGGGATTGAGAAAGCCTTCCCTGGCGTTTCAGCCTTTCGATCAGATCATCGGAAGCCATTCCCCTGCGAAGGATCAACCCAAGGATGCCCACCACAGAGCCCAGAAGAAACGGGATACGCCAGCCATAATCATGGACCTCAGCGTGAGTGAGGAGGGTTGTGACAAGGGCGCCCACGCCCGATCCGAGAAGCATCCCCCCCATTACCCCGAAGGTGGTCCAACTCCCGTAAAAGCCGCGGCTCCCCTCAGGGGCCTTTTCCACCAGGTAGGAAATGGAACCGGTAAATTCACCGCCAACGGATATGCCCTGAAGGAGCCGGAGGAGAATGAGGAGGAGCGCGGCCAGCCAGCCTAGGCTGGCATGGGTGGGCAGGCAACCTATGAGGGTGGTGGGGATGGCCATGAGCAGGATGGACATGCTCAGGGCCTTCTGACGGCCAAGTTTATCGCCCATGATGCCGAAAACAAGCCCTCCCAGGGGCCGCATGAAATAACCTGCCGCGAACACCCCGAAGGCTGCAATCAAAGACGCGACCCTGTCTTCACTGGGGAAGAAGAGAGCACCGATGACTGCGGCAAAAAAGCCGTAAACGGTAAAGTCGTACCACTCCAAAATGTTGCCCACAAAACCGGCCAGGATTGACCGGGAATTCACCGAACCTGTTTTGGCATAGCCTCTCTTTTCCACGGAAATCAAACATCCCAGGGACCTGCTCTGTCCCTATTTCTGTTGTCTTGGGGTTAGGCCGCCCACTTTACAACCATTTTTCAGGCTCCGCAACAGACTTTTCCGGCCCGGGGATGTTCGAAATTTGTCACCACGGGATCCCGATCCCCACCCTTCCGGCGGTAATTCAAGGGACAAGGGGTCGGGAAATGAAGATCATTTTGCCGCCTAACCATTATCCCTGATCCCCTTTTTTCGTGATTTTCGTGTGGTTCGTGGACAAAAAGGTGGGGGGTTCGTCAACTGCGGAAATCGGTTGCCATTCCATTGAATTGTTCCTATACTTGTCAGCAGCTCTGCCCCTATTATGGAGCCTGAGCTGAGTTTTTGATGAACCATGGGCTATACAGAACTGGATAGATTTAACGACGCCCTCAAGGGACATGTCAGGGACCGCGTGCCCGTATATCCCCTCATCGGAGGATGGGCCGTTGCCAACTTTTCTGATCTTTCCACAGACAGGGTGGCTGCTGATCCACGGCTTTTCATGGAGGCCCAGATAAAGGCCAGGGAAGCAATGGGCTACGACCCCGTGTACGCCTATATGGATGCGGTCTATATTGCCGAGGCCTTCGGGTGCCGGGTCCGCTACCTTGAAACCGGCACGGTGGTCGATCCCCTGGATATTCAGATCAAGACCCCTGAAGATCTGGCCGATCTATCCATGCCCTCGGTGCAGACAGAGGCCCGACTGCCCGTGGTGCTTGAGACGGTTCGGCTGTTGAGTGAATACGGCCGTGGAGATATCCCGGTGGTTCCCCTGTTCGAGGGGCCTTTCACAACGGCCTGCAGGGTGGCGGGCACCGAGCAGGTCATGCGCATGACCTACAGGCATGGGCAGCTCCTTGGGCGGCTCCTTGAGAGGATGACCGATTTTCTGGCGGAATTTGGAAACAGACTGGCGGAAAGCGGCGCCGATATTCTGATTATTCCCGAACCAACCGGCTCTTCTTCC
>DREN01000336.1 GCA_011051075.1 Deltaproteobacteria bacterium
CGCAATGATCAAAATGCAGTAGAATGCCTCATATTCCGAAACACCGAAATACCGCAGCCCCTCTTTTCTTCCCTATGGCTTGAACACCGGCTCTCTTTTCTCCTTGAAAGCAAGCATGCCCTCTCTGGCCTCTTCTGTACCCCAGAAAAACGTCAGCATTTCCACACCAATCTCGGCGCTGGAGGAAAGCAGGTCGTAGTAGACATTATGCATTTTCTTGGCAAGTGTGATTGCAGTGGGGCTTTTCTTGACGATTTCATTGGCCCATTTTTCCGTCTCAGTGTCGAGTTCTTCGGGTGGCACAACCTTGTTAATCCAGCCCATGGCCTCTGCCTTCTGCGCCGTATACAGGCGGCAGAGATACGTGATCTCACGGGAACGCTTTTCTCCCACCAGTATCTGCAGGTTCTGGGGAACGCCAAAGGCAGGCATGGAACCTACCCGGGGGCCTGCCTGGCCAAATTTCGCTTTTTCCGAGGCGATGGTAAGGTCACAGGCAATGTTGAGTTCATTGCCGCCGCCCACACAAGCCCCGTGTACCGCTGCGATCACAGGCTTTGAGATTCCCCTGACAGTATCTATCATCGCCTTGAAATCGAGCAAATAAGCACGGCGATCCGCGGCGCTTCCCTCTGTGAGTTTCAGCAATTCCTCCAGGTCCCCGCCGGCACACCATGCCTTTCCTGCGCCTTTGAGAATAACTACCCGTAGCTTCGGATCGGACTCTGCCCTTCTTAATGCTGATACCAAGTCCCTGACCAATTGGAGATTCAGTGCATTAAATACATCCGGTCGATTAAGGGTAACGGTACAGATTTCTTCTTTCACCTCGTAAATAACTGTGGACTCCATAGATATCTTCCTCCTAAAGAAGTTTTCGCTTTGAAGTAACACAATCGAGTTACCTCAAGAAAGCAGGCTCTTAGCCACGATAACCCTTTGAATCTGGTTCGAACCATCAAAGATCTGGATCATCTTTGCATCCCGCATCATCTTCTCCACGGGATAGTCCTTCATGACGCCGTATCCGCCCAGGATCTGAACCGCATCGGTAGTCACTTTCATTGCCACATCAGAGGCAAAACACTTGGTTGATGAAACCAGGCGGCTTCGCAGTCCCTTTTCTCCAGGACCTGAATCCATATAGCGGACGGTCCTGTAAAGGAGCGAACGGGCAGCGTCCACCTGTATGGACATATCTGCCAACATGAATCTTATGGCCTGGAGATTGCTGAGAGGCCCGCCGAATTGTATCCTCTGCCTGGCATAATTGACTGCGTAATCAAGCGCCCCACGGGCAAGGCCCACGGCCATGGCGCCGGGCCCATAGGCCCTCATATCAGCCCCTCCGGTCATGAGGATATCCCATCCCTTCCCCTGTTGACCAAGCAGGTTTTCCTTCGGCACCTTTGCGTCTTGGAAGATCAATTCAGCTAGGTCCGACCCCCTTAGCCCGAGTTTGTCCTCGTGTTTCCCAACCATAAACCCGGGAGCATTCTCCTTCTCAATAACAAGCGCTGACAATCCCCTGTGCCTCTCCCCCTCCCCCGTACGAACGAAGACCAGGATAAAGTCGGCAATATCTCCGTTGGTCACGAATATCTTGGTGCCATTAATAATGTAATGGTCTCCGTCCAACACGGCCTTTGTTTGAATGGCCGCTGATTCAGACCCAAAATTCGGTTCGGTCAGGGAAAAGGCGTTTACTTTGTCGCCGGAGCACATTTGCCCAAAAAACCGCTCCTTCTGTTTCTCATTTCCCCATTGTTTCAATATCTGGATGAGGGACTGGGTTACGAAAAGTATCATGGCCGTGGAGGCATCCACCTTTGCCATCTCTTCCACCACAAGGGCAATGGTCGTGTAAGAGGCCCCGATCCCGCCATACTCTTCGGGAAGCGCCATTTTCAACAGATCGTTTTCTGCGAGGAGCCTCACAATTTCAGGTGATGAATGACCTGACACATCCGCCTCTTTGACCATGGGGCCGATCTTGTCATTCGCCAGTTTTTGAACCATCTCCTGAATCATTCTTTGTTCGTCGGTGAAATTCATCATTTCAAGACCCCGTAATCAGTCATGCTATTTACTGTAGTCATAGACCCCTTTTCCTGTCTTCCTGCCCAAATGGCCGGCCTTGACCAGCTTCACAAGAAGGGGGCAGGGCCGGTATTTGTCTCCAAGCTCCCTGTGAAAAGTTCTCATGCACGCAAGAAGAATGTCCAGGCCAAATGCATCTGCAGCGGCCAGGGGGCCAAGTGGAAAACCTAAGCCCTTTGTGCAGCTCCTGTCTATCTCCTCAGCGCTTGCAAGCCCGGTTTCCAGGGCGAAAAAGGCTTCATTGACCATGGGAAGATAGAGACGATTGATCACAAAACCTGGCGAATCGGCAACGGTTACGGTTTCCTTCCCGCACTTTTCAAGAAAATCGAGCACCGTTCTGTGGGTCTCATCAGAGGTTACAGGGCCGCGCACAACTTCTACCAAGGGAGTGAGGGCCGCCGGGATCAGAAAATGCGTGCCGATGCACCTCTCAGGGCGTTTTGTAGCAGCGGCAATCTCCGCAATCCAGAGGGTCGAGGTATTGCTTGCCAGGATGGCCTCTTTCGGGCCGGTTTCGTCAAGTTTCCTGAACACATCCTTTTTGACTTCCACATCCTCAAACACGGCCTCAATCACCAGGTCGGCATCTGACACGCCATCACTAATGTCTGTTCCGGTGTTGATAAGCGATAGGATTTTTTCCCTGGTCTCCTGATCCATCTTTCCCTTTTTCTCCTGACCTCTTAAAAAGGTCTGAATGTTTTTCATGCCTCTTTCCACTTGCTCAGGGGCCATGTCCAGCATTCTGGTTTCATATCCGCCTCTGGCGCAGACAATTCCGATCTGGCTGCCCATGGTTCCCATACCAATGACACAAACTTTCTTGATCGACATCTTTCCTGCCTCCCTTTTGACTTCCTCACTATCTCAGTTTAAGTTGTTCACCTATTTCCGCTAGCTCTGAACTGAGACCGGCCCTCAATAGGTGGCTTGGCAGCCTTATGCCTGCGAGTCGTTCTGCCAGAGCCCCACACTCCAAAAGACGCTCCAGATCCACGCCTGTGCTTACACCCATCTGTTCGAACAGATGGGCCAGATCCTCAGTCGGAACATTCCAAAAGCCCATGTCCAATTTATGCGCGCCGAAGGGGGTACCGCTAAAACCTGCAATGGCCGTATCGAATATACGAATGCCTTCTTCATAGGCGGCCACACAGTTGACCAGGCCTGTGCCCCTTGTGTCATGGAAATGGACGGCAATATCAGCGCCGAGACCCAATTCCGTGACTGCTGCAACAACCTTCTTTACCTGTATTGGGTTGGCCATACCGGTACTGTCTACCAGCGTGATTTCGTTGGCTCCCATAAACGCCAATCGCGAAGCGATCTCCAATACCTTTTCTAAATCAACCGACCCGCTGTAAGGACAACCAAATGCAGTAAGGATGTAGGCACTGATGGTCTTTCCTCCATCGTGAGCTGTTTCAAATATGGCGGGCAGAGTCTTGTTTAGGAGAATCTTCGTGCTCAATCCGAGTGCGGAATGATTGAAGGCTTCACTGGCGGCTACAAGGGTGAGTACTTCATCTACCTGGGTCAACACGGCCCTGCGGCAAGCTACTTCACTAGGCGCCAGTCCGATATAGGTCACCTCCTGCCTCTTCTTGAGCCCGTCCATGACCTTTTCTGCGTCAGAGTTCTGCGGGATCAGACGGGGATGGGTGAAGGCAATGCAGTCAATTTTGGTTATACCAGCTTCTACCAGACAATTTATCAACCGAATCTTATCCACGGTTGCAACTTCCCTTGAGATCGCCCCCAGCCCATCTCTCGGCCCACAATCCACAAGTGTTACATCCTGTCTTGATTCTCCCACTTTTTTCATGTTCTCTCTATTATCGCGGCAATACCCAGGCCTCCGCCGCCGCAAATACACTCAAGGCCGTATCGCGCGCTGCTCCTCTTCATTTCGTGGAGTAACGTCACCAATACCCGTGTCCCGGTGCAGGCAATAGGATGTCCAAGAGAAATCCCCGATCCGTTCACATTGACCTTCCCGTAGTCTTGCGGTCCAACGCCCATCTCCTTCAGGTCCGCCAACACCTGCGCTGCAAAGGCCTCCTGTATCTCGATCAGATCCATCTGCTCAATAGTCAGGCCCACCCTTTTCAAGGCCTTATCTACTGCGACAGGAACAGTTTTATAGGCGCGCCGGGGGTCATCCCCGGCCACGGCAAACGATTTCAACCTGGCAAACGGTTTCACCCCCAATTCCTCAGCCTTTTCAGCAGATGTTACCACTACCGCAGCCGCCCCGTCGTTTTCCGACGATGAATTCCCGGCGGTGCACACTCCTCCTAATACGGGCCTAAGTCTTGAGAGTTTATCTAAAGAAGTATCAGGCCTCGGTCCCTCGTCCCGGCATACAATGACAGGCGCTTCCTTGCGCCGAGGCACGGTGACTGGAATGATTTCTTCTTCAAATTTTCCTGCCTCGATAGCTGCGCATGCCTTTTGATGGCTTGCCAAAGACCATTTATCGCACTCTTCACGGGATATATCTTCTTCTTCTGCGGCAGTCTCGGCCCATGACATCATTGAAGGGAGGACCCCGTAGCGTTCTTCGGGCTGCGACATAACCCTGGCCCTCTGGATACGGTCATAAAATCGTATTCCCCATATGGAAAGATCTCCATGGCCCCGCGGCATGCCCTTTTTGCCCCCGACCCCCCACTTGATATCACCGGGCACATAAAACTCCGCATTGCTCATGCTCTCCACACCACCTGCCACCACTATCTCCGCATTTCCAGACTGGATCTTCATGGCAGCGGAACAGACCACGTCGAGACCCGTGCAACATCGTCTGTCCAGGGTGATGCCTGGAATGGATTCAGGCCAGCCTGCCTTTAACAGTGACATGCGGGCAATGTTTACATATTCCCCGCTCTGATAGGATTGCCCCATGACCACTTCATCAACAATGTCCGGAGCTATCCCCGCCCTCTTTACTGCTTCGTTTAAGACCATGGTCCCAAGGTCATACGCTGGCACATCTCTTAATGCTCCCATGTATCTCCCTACCGGAGTGCGTACTCCGCTTACAATGACTGCATCTTCCAATTGACCCTCCCCTATTTGCCCTTATATTCCGGTTTCCTTTTTTCTATGAAGGCCCGTGCCCCTTCCTTCATATCCTCGGTGGCCGTAAGATTGGCCCAAAAATCCGATTCCAACTCCAGGCCGTCACTTAGCGGCAGATCACGGGTCCTGTTGAGGACCTTTTTGGCCGCTGCCACGCCCAGCGGACCTCTGTTTATAATCTTAGATGCAAGTTCCATGGCCGCGTCCATCACCCTGCCAGGTGGCGTAACCTTTTCCACCAGCCCTAATCGAAATGCCTCACCTGCGTCGATCATATCTCCCGAGTAAACCAGTTCTTTGAGTTTCCCCAACGGGACATGGTAAAGGGCGCGCCTGGTCCCGCCATTCCCGGGAAAGACAGAGAGCTTTACCTCGGGAAAACCCAGCTTGGCACTTTCTTCTGCATAACGGATGTCACAACAGAGCGCCAATTCCAGGCCAGCGCCCAGGCAGAATCCATGGATGGCGGCGATGACAGGCCACTCGAAGTCTTCAACTATCTTGTATATCTGATGACTCCTGGTAAGCCGTCTTTTGGCCGTATCAGGTTTCAGCTCCATGAAGGTCTTGATATCTGCACCGGCGGCGAATGCTTTATCGCCGGCGCCATGCAGGATAACAGCCCTTATTTCTTTCCGGCGGTTATCCAGTTCCCTGAATATCTCTCCAATGTCTTCTTTGGTGGCCACATCCAGGGCGTTCATGGGCGGATGGTCGATGGTAACAATGGCAACCTGGTCCCTGATCTCATAATGTGCAAGCGCCTGGCCCATTTAATTCCCCTTTCGTGTTCCATTGTCATCATAATTATACCATCCCCTGCCGGTCTTTCGTCCTAACTGTCCTGCCTTTACC
>DREN01000250.1 GCA_011051075.1 Deltaproteobacteria bacterium
AAAGCGCCCTGGCGGGCCACCCGGCAGTGGCAGAGGCTGCCGTGGTGGGTTTTCCCCATGAGGTAAAGGGAGAGGCGATCTATGCCTTTGTGATCCTGGAGCCGGATCTGGTCTTAGGCGATGATCTCCGGGCTGAGCTCGTACAGGAGGTGCGCCGCCGGATCGGTCCCATCGCGACTCCTGACCGTATCCAGCGGGTCGACGCCCTGCCCAAGACCAGGAGCGGCAAGATCATGCGGCGGCTTCTCAGGAAGATAGCGGCCGGCGATATTTCCGACATGGGTGATACTTCCACCCTCCTGGACCCGGCTGTTGTTGAACGCCTGATCCAGGGATCGAGGAACCCTTGAAACCGGCACTTTGACCCGGAAGGCAGGCAAGGCAAAAGTGGTTTTGCCCAATCAGCCAGTAGATCCCGTTCTCCCTGGGAGCCCTCTGCAGGGACCTCTTGAAGGACCATGAAGAACAAGAAGATCATCTCCGCCAGATCATTTCTCAGTGAGGCATCACCGGAACGTTTTGAGGCCGTGATTCGCAGTATCAGCGACGGGGTCTTTACCGTGGACAAGGAATGGCGGATCACCTGTTTCAACCGGGCCGCCGAGGAGATCACGGGCGTGCCCAGATCAAAGGCCATGGGCAGGAAATGTTACGACGTCTTCAGGTCAAATATATGCAGGGACGCCTGTGCCATGCAGTATACCATTGAAACGGGAAACCCAATAGTAAACCTGGCGGTCAGCATCACGGACAGCAAGGGCAACCAGATACCGGTAAGTGTGGCCACGGCCCTTTTCAGGGATGCCAGGGGCGAACTGATCGGAGGGGTGGAGACCTTCCGGGACCTGAGGCAGGTTGAGGAGCTGCGGAAAAAGGTAAAGGAGAACTACTCCTTCGAGGATATCATAAGCAAGAACAGGAAGATAAGGAAGATCCTCGACATCCTCCCCACCGTGGCGGTGAGTGAAAGCACGGTCTTGATCACAGGAGAAACCGGGACCGGCAAGGAGCTCTTTGCCCGCGCACTCCACAATCTGAGCGGCAGGGCCAGCAGGCCCTTTGTTGCCGTCAACTGTGGCGGATTTCCTGAAACCCTGATCGAGTCAGAGCTCTTCGGCTACGAAGCGGGGGCCTTTACAGGGGCTGCCAAGGCCAAGCCGGGTCGTTTCAAACTGGCCGAGGGAGGGACCCTTCTCCTGGATGAAATCGGGGATCTTCCCCTGCCGCTTCAGGTCAAGCTGCTGAGGGTCCTGCAGGAGAAGGCCTACGAACCCCTTGGGGCAGTGGAAACCGTCAAGACCGATGTTCGGATAATCGCGGCTACCAACCGGGACCTGGAGACAATGGTGGCGGACGGGACGTTCAGGCAGGACCTCTACTACCGCGTGAACGTGATCAACATAGATATCCCGCCCCTGAGGGAGCGTATGGAGGATGTGCCCCTGCTGGTGGATCATTTCATAAGACATTTCTCCATGGTTCACGACAAGGATGTGAGCTCCATTTCGCCCAGGGCCCTGGATATCCTGATGGGGCATGACTACCCCGGAAACATCCGCGAGCTGGACAATATTATTGAACACGGCTGCGTCCTGTGCCAGGGCGGCATAATAAGGGTGGAAAATCTGCCCCGCTGGATACGTCCGTCAGAGGAAGACTCCCATGTCCATCTGGGAACTGATCTGAGCTTGGAGGAGGTGGAGAGGCGGTTCATCGTGTCTGTCCTTGAAAAGAACGGCTGGAACCGACAGGCAGCAGCCAACGAGTTGAAGATTCACAAGACCACACTGTTCCGAAAGATCAAGAAACTGGGAATTCAACTGCCCGACCACGATGGTCGCTCGGCCAAAAGGCAGACTGAGTAGCAGATCTGCATCAACGGGGGAGGTCAACGGTAGCGTTTACGCTACTCTTTTCTTGCCCTTCTTTCTCCCTTCCTTATTCGATGAGCTACAACCTATTGAAATAACGGAATAAATGCGTTATGCCCCAGCGCAATGGGTCGTTTGGCACGGCCTATGCTCATACAGTTGAGTAAAGAGCAGCATAAACCGCAAACAACAAAGAAGAAAGGAGAAAATCATGGCTGGAAACGATACACGAAGAGAGATGAGCACCGATACCCACAAGCCCGCGCGTCCCTTGAAGTTCTTCAAGGACAAGGATGGAAACGGCTGGCTGTGCGACAAGGGTATTGATCCGGACAAGGACTTCAGGGCCCAGGGATGCTGGAGCTGTGAGGAGATGGCGTTTCCTGATGGAGGACGCTGAACCGAGGCCTGTAATGCGGCCTTAGAGACCTGGCGGGCCGCCCTGTAAAGGGATGGTCTGCCAGGAAGGACAGGATGGTGAACGCCTTGTCAAGACATGAACATAGAGAGAATGGCCACCGGGCCTCGGCAGCAGAGGCGGAGGCCCTGGAATTTGCCCGCAACGGTCTGTTCGCAGAGGCCGTGGAGTCCTTTACTGCAGCCCTTCAGTTGGACCCGCATCGACCGGGCACTTACAGGCTGAGAGGAATAGCCTATTCCAGGCTTGGTCTTCACGAACAGGCGGTCAAGGATTTTGACAAGGCCATTGAACAGGACGCTGACTGTCCTGGATCGTTTTTTGAGCGAGGGACCGCGAAAATGTGCTCGGGAGACTACGGCGGCGCTGTGGAGGATTTTTCCAGGTGTCTGTCCCTTGATCCTGACCATGCGGCCGCCTATGCGTCGCGCGCAGGGGCCCGCGTGAGGAACGGGCAGTACGAGGAGGCCCTGGAAGATATGGAAACGGCCCTGTCCATCAGTCCGGAACAGCCGGGCTATCTTCACAACCGGGCCGTTATCCTTGCATCCCTGGGCCGGTTTGGAGAGGCCATAAGGGACTACGAGCGGGTTATCGCATTAGATCCCAAGAGCGCGGGGTCTTACAACAATCTCGCCTGGATCCTTGCCACTGCCGATGACCCGGCGTACAGGGACTGCCGAAAGGCGATCTCCTATGCTGTCAAGGCCCTGGAACTCGGAATGAACGGGGCCTGGATGGATACCCTTGCCGCTGCCTATGCTGAATGCGGGGACTTTGAAAAGGCGGTGGCCGCGGAGAGGAGTGCCTACAGGTTGTCCAGGCCGCCCAACAGGAGCTTCCTGGATCGAATCAGGCTCTACGAAAAGGGCGAGACCTATGCTGAGCGGGTTCTCCAGGGTCATGGAAGGGAGAGGCGTTCAGGTGAACCTCCCCATCCTGAGAAGAGAGGAACCGCCTTAAAACATCTAATCCTTGGAAAGGAGGAATAGACCATGTACAAGAAAATACTTTTTCCCACCTGTTTAACGGAGTTCTGTGAGCACATCTTCAACTACGTCCTCAATCTGGCAGTGGAGAACAATGCGAAACTCTGGATCTACTACGGTCTTGGACGCGAGAGCCTCACCGAAGAGGAGCTCCTCGAAGAGATAAAGAAGGGAGAGGAACTGGTGAAGAGTGCCTACGGTAAGAAGCTCGAAGAGAAGGGCTTTGAAAACTACATGATCAACGTCTCAGACGGCGATGTTGTCTCGGAAATCACGAAACTCGCAAGAAACGCCCATGTGGACGCCATTGTCATGGGAACCGGCACCAAGCCCCCCATGGCTGCGGGAGAAGACATCAGGGTCGGACCCTTAGGACAGGTGACCGCCGATGTGCTCCTGTGGTCGCCATGCCCAGTGTTGATAATACCGCCGGCATGGGTTCCAGGCCTTACAAGGAGGTAGGCCCTTGGACCGTATCTGTTCATTAGGAGGCGGGGTGCATACCGATGTCGATACGTTTAAATAGAAGCAAATATGAGATTTTCCTGAACGGTATCCCCGAAGGGTATCGGGTGTCGAGGTACAAACCCTGGACTTGATACCCCGGGGGATCACAGGCCGTGTGCCGTTGCCAGTGACGTCTGAGGAGGGGCATGACAGTTTCTTTCTCGGCCTTCCCGTACCGTTCGGGGTTTAACCCACTGCCTGCGAGGAGGGCATCGTCATGAAAATAGAAAAGATCCTGTGGCCGAACGATTTATCGAAATGTTCAGAGGGAGCCCTGCCCTACGTTTCATCCCTGGCCAAAAAGTACGGCGCCACGGTGAACGTGCTTTATGTAACCCCTGACCTGACCCGGCACGAGTCGTGGTATGGGGATTTTGACAGTTCCCACGCGCAAAAGATAGTTGAATGGGAAACAAAAAAGGCCGAGGAGAGGATGCAGGAGATCTGTGAAAAGCATCTCTCAGACTGCGCTGCATACGCCAAACATGCCCGTGTGGGAGACCCTGCGAGCGAAATACTGGAATTTATTCGCGAAGAAGATGTGGATATGGTGGTCATGTGCAGAAAGGGAGAGGGGGGCCATTTTCACATGGGCGGTGTTGCCCAGAAGATCGTGTCCAACTCCCCGGTACCGGTGGTTATTACCCAGGATGCCGAGGAAAAGGCCGGGGCCTGAACCGGGTGAGAGGTATGGCGTTCCGGACAGGAGATCGGGACGTATTATACGAATCAGGAGGCCCAAGGGTCAGGTGCGTCCCGTCGGAGGCGGGATCAGCCGCACAAGGGGATTGGCGCTTATTCTCTGAAATGACGCGTCATGGCAAGCGGGGCGCCCTTAAAATTCTAAGTTTCCAAGATGATAAGAAAGGGATAAGTGCTAATCCATGCCAAGATCAGGCCGGCTTAACTCACCCGGTGTTTTACATCACATAATGGATCAGTCAGGCGTTTTGGAATTAGTACTGACGGGGTTGGATACCCGATGGATAGGGGCGAGATAATTATAGCGAGTGCGTTATCAGTTGACAGAAGAAGATTCTTAGAAAATTAAGGGCGTCCCATGTAACAAACAAAAAAATATTCGCTCATCTGTTGACCGAAGATAACATATTTGTTATATTGGGCACATGAAGTGGCACATTAAATATTTCAGCTCAAAGCTGGAAGTGGAAATTCTGGCGCTTCCGGATGGATTGCTGGCGCGCTACTTGCGATTAACTGATTTGATGGTTGAGTTTGGTCCAAACCTGGGTCCACCACATACGAAGTCGTTAGGAAACGGCCTTTTTGAATTACGGATAAAGAGCAAGGAAGGCATCGCACGTGTCTTGTTCTGCACAAAAACCGGCAGGAATATCATTATGTTGCATGTTTTCATAAAGAAAACCCAAAAGACGCCAAAGAAAGACTTAAACTTCGCAAGAAACCGAATGAATGAGGTGATGCAAAATGGATCATTCTAAACTAAAGGAAAAGGCACTGGAGAGGAAGAATGTTAAGGCTGCTTACGATGCCCTTGAAACGGAGTTCGCCCTGCTTCGTGATTTGCTCAAAGCGCGCCAGAGTGCGGGCCTGACACAGGCGGAGATTGCTGAGCGCATGGGGACCAAGGCCCCTGCCGTTACAAGGCTTGAATCCTCTTTAAGCAGCGGAAGGCATTCTCCCTCTATTGCCACGTTAAAGCGGTATGCCCAAGCATTGGGGTGTCATCTGGAAATAAAGGTGGTCGCCGATAACAACCAGCGGCCCGTATAGGCCCAGCGAAAAGCCGGCATTTTGAATGTTCCGTTTATCTCTATCTCAGTTGAAGCATCAGGTTTTTGTGGTTCTTTCAACTGATCCGATTGAGGTCGATCAGGGAAAAGGGGGGTTCGAGGGTGGCCTGGCTCCGTTTTGGCGGAGATCGTCACACAGCCCGGCCGGATGGATCAGACCGCAATCATTCAGCCAGGCCAGGGCGTTTTCAAATTTCCTGGCGCGAGCCCCCTGTCTGGGTGATAAGGTGAGGTGAGGTGATAAGACATTGGGTGATAAGACTTTGCTTTTTTTAAGTAGCGAGTATAGGAAAAATCATCTTGTGCGTCAAGAGAAAAGCAACCACAACATGTTTGGTATTGGTGTTGAGTGAAGCAAGTGGTGGCTGGAGATGCCTGGCAAAGGGATTGGTTGAGGATTAGGATCCTTCAAGCGGTGGAGTAACAGGGAGTTTCAGGGCTTATCCGGACATAGCCGTGCCTCAAATTCGCAG
>DREN01000081.1 GCA_011051075.1 Deltaproteobacteria bacterium
CTTACGAAAAACAGTACAGCGCGCCGGATTGCCTAAAGCAGACTTAAGCTGCCCAAAGGTCGCTATTTTATGGTGTTTTAGAAACTTCTCGATAGCCTGTGTAGAGTATTTTATCTTGTTCATAATGAGACTATTAGCCCAATATTATGATAATTTAATTTTGCGCCAATCCTAAGCGGGCGATGATGCCGGCTCTTAAAGGATTGCGATGAATATAGCAGGAAAGCCTCATCAAATACGCATCGTTTTGAACAATAATGCTTTTAAAACGGCCCTGAAACAAATGACCGGAACGAAAATGTCTGTTGTTAAATCTCCGGGTATATGTCCTTATTGCACTCCTTGTTTATGCCCTAACAGGCAGTCCAACCGCCATCAATACAGATAATCTGGCCGGTGATAAAATCTGAGGCCGGAGCCGCCATAAATATGACGATCCCCTCAAGCTCATGCAGTTTCCCCCATCGACCCATAGGCGTCCGCTCGTTGATGAACTTGAACCTTTCCGGGTCATCACGAATCTGTTTCACCATATCCGTCTCAAAATAAGTTGGAGCGATGGCGTTCACACGAACCCCACTTTTTGCCCACTCCAAGGCCATGATTCTGGTCATCTCATTCACACCGCCCTTGGCAGAACCGTAAGCCAGTTGGTTTATAATGGCGACCTGGCCCACAATTGAGCTTATATTAATCACCTTCCCGTAGCCTCGCTCTATCATTTGTGGAACCACCGCCTGAGCAACCAAATAGTAGCTCTTTAGGTTGGTATTAATAATAAGGTCCCATTTGTCTTCCGGGAATCCAAGCGCAGGTACCCGGTGGTTTGTTCCAGTGTTGTTTACCAGGATATCAACCCTCCCAAAGTTCTGGAGAACCCCGTCCACACATTCATGAATACTTTCCTTGGAAGTAGCCTCTAAGAAAAATCCGGCAGAATCTCTTCCCAAATCTCTGATAGCCCCGGAAACCCTTTTCAGATCATCCTCCACCCGACCGCATACCGCCACATCAGCCCCGGCCTTGGCCAGGGCCATAGCCTCCACTTCACCGAGGCCCCGTGTGCTCCCGGTAACCATAGCTACCTTGCCTGTCAGATCAAATATATCCAAGCCCATTTATTCTTCCTCCATAACAGATCCGGCAAAATATTTCGTCTTCATCCCTTTTCTGATCCTTTGGTCCGGTTACGACTCATTGTTCATTAACCTGGAACTTTTCGCTTGTCAAGGAACCCTTTGGCATATCTACTCAGGCAGGTCCTTTGTCACTGCCTTACAAGCCAGGATCGATCGTCCGTTGATCCCCATCCGAACAAAGCGTATGCGGGTCAACGGGCAAAATTTCTTTCTTCTAACCTATCACTTGACACAACTCAATCCGATATAATAGATTTCACGCAAGAGCATCTCAGTCCTTCATTATTCCTTGCGAAATTAAAAAGGATCTAAAATGGACTCGATTTACGAGAAGCGGCCTTGGCTTAGGAACTATCCCAAGTGGGTCCCCCACGACCTGGAGATAACCTCTGATACTGCCCTGGGTGACTTCAGGAGATCAGCCGCCGGAACGCCGGAAATGCCGGCGGTGTTTTACTTTAATCATGCAATATCCTACAAAGATATCGATACCCTCTCGGATAACCTGGCCACGGCCTTTGAGGCCCTTGGGCTTAAAAAGGGAGATCGGATCGTCATCGACCTTCAGAATGTCCCCCAGTTCCTGATTGCGACCTATGCTGCCTGGAAGACCGGGGCCATAGTCGTACCCCTGAACCCCATGTACAGGGAAAAGGAACTGGCCTATTTCTGCCAGGATTCGGGCGCCAAGCTGTTTGTGACCCTTGATGAAATAGCGTCAAGTCTGGATCTCTCCTTTCTGAGGGATACGTCCGTAGAAAAAGTCATCACAACATCTCCCTTGGATTTCCTTCCCCCTGAAACCGATCCTCCTGACCTCTTAAAAACAGTCAAAAAGATCCCTGTCTCCGGGACCATGGACATGTTGGAAATGATCGAGGCCTTCAAAGACAAAAAGCCGGATGATCCTGGGTTAACCCCTGAAGATGTAGCCTATCTGACCTATACCTCAGGAACCACCGGCCCCCCAAAAGGGGCAATGAACACACATGGCAACATCGCCTTTAACGCCCGCGTGTATCAGTCCATGCAGAAGATCGACGAGAATGACGTGGTACTCGGCGTGGCCCCCCTGTTCCATGTAACAGGTGAGGTAGCCCATCTCGCCATCGCCGCGTTGGCCGGGATTCCGGTTGTTCTCTATTACCGTTTTGATCCGGGTGAGACACTACGTCTCATCGAAAAGTGGAAGGTCACGGTAACTGTTGCGTCTATTACCGTATATATCGCCCTGATAAATCATCCGGATATCAAAAAGAGGGACCTCTCAAGTTTTGTAAAGGCATATAGCGGAGGGGCCCCTGTTTCAGAGGCCACTGTCAACCAATTCAAGGACCTGACTGGTTTATACCTTTATAATGTTTATGGCATGACTGAAACAAACTCCCCTTCCCACATTGTACCCTGGGGAAAAAGGGCACCTGTAGATATGGAAAGCGGGGCCCTATCAGTAGGGGTTCCTGTCCCGAACTGTGTTATAAAGATAATGGACTTGGAAGATGGCACAAAGGAACTTGTCCCCGGCGAAGTGGGAGAAATCGTTGATTCCGGACCAATCGTGATACCTGGTTACTGGCAAAAACCAGAAGAAACAGAACACGCCATCCGTAATGGCTGGCTTTATACCGGCGATGTAGGTAAGATGGATGAGAACGGCTGGTTCTACGTGGTAGATCGCAAAAAGGATATGATCGTGGCTTCCGGCTACAAGGTATGGCCCCGGGACGTGGAAGACGTGATCTATCAGCATCCTGCGGTAAAGGAGACCGCGGTTGTGGGTGAGCCAGATCCTTACCGCGGGGAGACGGTAAAGGCATTTGTGGCCTTAAAGGATGGGATGGGGGACTCTGTTACACCTGAAGAGATTATATCTTTTTGCAAGGCCCGTATGGCCGCATACAAATATCCGCGGAAAGTGGAATTTGTCTCTGAAATCCCCAAAACCCTCACGGGAAAGTTCCTTCGCCGAACCCTCAGGGAACAGCGGAACTCCTGATCCGGATAGACCGAACTTACGAATTTACTCCCGCGAGACGCGGGATCTTCTCTTTGAACCCGTGAACTGTTACGAAAGGAGGAACAGTGGAACTCATAAATGGAGCGGAATATATTGAAAGCCTGCGGAGCCTGAACCCGAAGATCTACTATAAGGGGAAAAGGATCGATGATGTGACCCGTCATCCGGCCACGGCCCCCCATGTACGGGCCGCGGCAATGACATACGCCCTGGCCAGTAACGAGGAGTACAGGGATCTGGCCCTCACCACCTCCCACCTTACGGGACGTACAATCAGCCGTTTTACCCACGTCCACCAGGGCATCGAAGATCTGATCAAGAAGATCAAGCTCCTGCGCGTCCTGGGCCAGAAGACCGCCACCTGCTTTCAGAGGTGCGTGGGTCATGACGGGATAAACGCCACATATTCAGTGCTCTATGAGATGGATGAGAAGTACGGTACCGGTTATCTGGAGCGTTTCAAGAAATGGCTTATCCGTATTCAGGACAAAAACCTTATGGTTGTGGGGGCCATGACCGATCCCAAGGGGGACCGGTCCAGATCACCCGCTGACCAGCCCGATCCTGACCAGTACGTTCACGTGGTGGAACGTAGGGAAGACGGGGTGGTCATCCGGGGGGCCAAGCTCCATATGACCGGAGCGGTCAACTCCCACGAGATCCTGGTCATGCCCACCTCGGCCATGGACGAGCGTTCAAAGGACTATGCCGTGGTCTGTGCCATCCCCATTAACGCGCCCGGGGTCACCATGATCTTCGGACGCCAGGCCAGCGACTACCGCCGGGATTTGAGGGAGCGCATAGACGTGGGCAAGCCCTCTTTCGGGGCTGTGGGCGGGGAGGCGGTCATCGCCTTTGAGGATGTGTTCGTTCCCACGGAGCGGATCTTCATGGACGGGGAAACAGACTTTACGGGCATGCTCGTCTACAGATTCGCCGCTCACCACCGCGCCAACTACGGGGCCTGCAAGACCGGGTTAATGGATGTGCTTACAGGGGCGGTGAGCTACCTGGCGCAGATTCAGGGGACTTCAAGGGCCTCCCATGTAAAGGACAAGGTTACCGAGATGATACACCTGTGTGAGACCCTCTACTCCTCCTCCATTGCCTGCTCTGCCGAGGGCTGGCCGACCCCCTCGGGGGCCTATATGGTGGATACCATGCTGGCCAACGTGTGCAAACAGAACGTGACCCGGTTTCCCTTCGAGATCGCTCGCCTTGCCGTGGACCTGGCCGGCGGATTCCTGGCCACCCTGCCCAGCCAGTACGACCTGGAAAGTGAGGAGGTCGGCCACCTGGTAAAGAAATATTTTTCCGGTGTGGAGGGTATTCCCACCGAGCACCGTATCAAGATCGCCCGGCTTATTGAGGCCATGACCGGGGGCACCGCCCTCATCGAATCCATGCACGGCGCAGGCTCACCCCAGGCCCAGAGGGTGATGATCTTCAGGGAGGGGGAGCTGGACAAGAAGATAAGACTTGCCAAGGCCCTTTTGGGAATACCTGTTAGGCAGGACAAGAAATAGCGCTGTCAGTCCTTTGCCCGGACAGCAAAGATCAGCCGAACTCCGGTTTTTTGAAACCGAGTCTTGTGAAGTATTCATCTGGAATCAGTTCAGGGCTCTTGTAGAAGTGCCAGTAGCATGGTTCGGCCGCATCATCGGAATAGCCCGTGACCCAGAGGGGATAACCTCCCCATTCAATGGGCAGGATCTCGTTTATGGCGCAATGGATACAGTAGTAGGGCACGTTTTTTCGGCCCCAGCTCCATGGGTAGGCCTTTTTTGTAACCCCGAAGTTATATGGGGGCCCGAGCCTGGATGGAGTCCCGTCCACAGGGTCTCCCCGCCGCATCCGCCCCCCGCTCCCGCAGGGATCCATCCTGATACTGTACCGGTCCTTTTCCTCTACAATCTCGATGGCCCCATCCTGGTCGGGACCGCAACGATGAGATCTCATGACCTCTGCGTTGACATAGACACGCTCCTCAACCGACATCTTGGAGAGGCCCTTCCATGTCCGCCGCATCATCCAGGTTTCCTGGCTGGATCGACATACCTCGTAGACGGCCTCCTCACCATCCCTTTCGGAGATCTTCGTGAAAATGTCCCAGATCCAGTCACAAAAAAGGTCATGAAGGGCCTTTCCTTCAGGGATGAAATATCCTGCGAGGGCCTTGGCCTCATCGTAACGTCCCGCGGCGATAGCCCTTGTTATCATTTCCTGTGTAGGCCTTCCCAGGTCTTCCCAGTCGTCTCTCCTGAGCAGACGTCTGAGTTTCTCAGATTCCGCTAACTTCAACATGGCGTCTCCTGTTGCCTATTTGGATGAATCCCAATCCTTGAGCACCTCAGCCCGAATAATATTCTTTCTCAGCTTTCCGATAGACGTCTTAGGGAATTCCTCTTTCTGAAAAATATAGTGCTGGGGCACCTTGAACTTGGCCATCCGTTCCCTGCAGAACTGCGTAAGCTCCTCTTCCGTTGCACTGGCCCCCTCTGAAAACCTGATGATTGCCATCACCGCCTCGTCTCGTACAGGATCTGGAACTGCTATGACACATGATTCCTCAACGGCAGGGTGGTCGCTCAGCACCCGCTCAACCTCGGGGGCAGAGATATTTTCGGCCGCCCGTTGAATCACATCTTTCTTGCGGTCGATGAAATATACGTAGCCGTCTTCATCTATTTTTCCGTAATCCCCGGAAAAGAACCAGCCATGCACAAGATCATGCGAGGTCGCCTCCGGATTCTTATAATACTCCTTAAACTGGCGTTTGCGGTCAGTAGAGACA
>DREN01000466.1 GCA_011051075.1 Deltaproteobacteria bacterium
GAAGAAAGAGGATCTGGCCCCTGTACGTGTTATCCGGAGTCTTGTTCACATGGAGGAAGTACGGTTTGGAATGCCGCTCAGAAATATTTACCTCCCCTTTTACTATAAGAGGCTTTGCTATTAGCGGTCTCTTTTTGAAGCTGTGCCTCGGTTCAAGGCTCATCCTGGCTTCTCGGTAAACCTTGCCGATATCTGAAAGGGCATCCTCCCATCTCTTTCTTGCCGGAAAATCCCTGAAAAGACCTGATCTTGAACTCAAGGCTGAAAAAGATTTTAGTGCTCCCTCCCTTTTCAGCCGGTCAGACATGCCAGGGATATGGATTGAACCGAATCCGTTTCTTGATCGGGATCCAAGCCCCCCGTACCGGACAAGCATGCTGAGCGAATCCAGAATCTGCTGCCTGGGGGGATTTCCCTTCATGCTCAGTAAGAGTTTGAATTTTGTTCCAGGGAGGAGATGTTCTCTTATATAAACGTTCCTCTTTTTTGACCTGTCATACTGGCATAAGCCATAGGCCAGATATTGTATGATCGATATTCTGAAAGTCCTTCCTTTGGCCGTGGTTTTGATTTTGGCTCCCTCCGGGAGACCACCTAAGGCGGGTTTCACATCGCCTACATCTTCTAGCTGAATGGAAAGGCTCGCCTTTCTTGTTGTGGATCCAAATATTTTACCTTCCCGTTCTTTCATGTCCTCCAAGTCGTCGCTTCCGTATAGGGCTCTCCACCAGAACCGGAGCGCCCCCTTTATGGGCGGCGTCCGCAACTCCGCTTTCCTGGGATCAGCCCCTCCCAGGAAGAGAGGCGTCACCACCTCCACTTCAAACTCCTTTGTCTCCATGTCCCTGAATCTTCCCACGTAAAAAGCCATAATCACCTCCTGGAAAATGTTATGCCCTGTGCCTGACCCATAATTGGCTCTCTTCCCCTGCCAATACATACGGCCCTGAAGGAAAAATTTTCAAAAAAATATGATCCCCCGAAAAAATAATTCTTAAACATCCACGCTTGGCTCACTTCCTGCCGGACCGGGCCATCCAGGAGTCATTCCGCCTCACCCCGTTTCCAGAGGTAATAAATGGGCACCGCGCCTCCCATGAACATCTTCCTCTCCTGGTGATTTGAGTACCTTCGCGGCCCTCCGGCATCTTTTTCGCCCTCCCAAGAATAAGGTGAAGGCCTTCCCGGACAGCCGCTTTCCCATCAGCGCCTGATGCGGGATTTCACAAGGGCCGGGGCCTGTTCTAAGAAATAGGTCTTCAGTTTATCCAGATCCAGCTCGGCTAACATTACCGGCAAATCTCCCGGTCCAATCTTTTTCACCATCAAGAGCCTCTCAGGGATAACGAAATCCAGGCCTTTTACCCCGAACCTCTCCCCTGTCCTTAATATGAGATCATTCAACGTCCATTCATATTTATGAAGGAAAAAGTAGAGATCAACAAAGTCTTTCGGATCAAAGCGGTCGGTGAGGGCAAAGAGCTTCCCCGTTATCATGTTCAAAAGACTGTCGACGGTTAATTTGCCGATTTTTATGCGATTTTCAATACTCCTGAAAGGGTAGGTGGTGAATTCCACCTTGAGCGTGTCTCCGTCACCAAAGGTGACCGCAAATATCCTGCGATCAAAAAGGCGCTGATACCTGACGGCCTCCGAGGGCGCGAGTTTCTTTATCAGCGCTGTCAGGAACTCCACAGGGGGCATTTCCTCTTCAGCCTCGGTGAACAGATCCAGGTCTTTGGAAAGTCTATGTTCCATGTAGAAGGCTGAGAGCGCTGTTCCGCCGGTAAGGTAGAATGTGGACAGAATTTCGTCAGGCAGGTTATCTATGAACAGCCTCTGCTTCTCGGTGAGTATCCTATTTTCCATTCTTCTCTCCGCGGCATACCAGTCTTATGAATTCCTTCCTTTCATCGGGCAGATTGATCCTGTCAAGCTCCCTCAGAAGGAGCTCCCTTTCCTCGGCGGTGAGCCTCTCAGCCACAAAAGGAAAAAACTCGGCGAGTCTTCTGGCCCTCCACGTATCATCTCCGGGGAGACCCGCGTAATCCCATGTCAGGTGCTTAAGGTCCAGTTCCATCCCCTCCTTTTGCTGTCACTATTCTCTCGTTGCTCGAATTTTCCCCAACCCGAACGACGTGTTCTTACCCACATGCACCTTCTGGCAGAAATCGAGGAGCCCGAGATACTCTCCCAGGTCCCCCCCGTAGGTCACCGATCCGAGCATGCCCCCCATGAACATCTTCCTCTCCTGACGGTTCGAGTAACGCTTCCAGTCAAACCATCTGAGGGAGTTGTCTGTAATGCGCACCTTCCCGGCCCTTTCAACAAGTTCCCTGTAGTCAATGGCCGGTTCGCCGCCGCCCCAGATGTTCATCAGGGAAGAGACCCTCCTGAGCATGGCCCTCACAAGCACGTGAAAGGGAAGATCGGCCCTGATGCGGTTTTCAAATTTGAGCCGGAGCGGGGTCACAAGTCTGACCTTGAGCCTCAAATTCCCTTGCTCAGGAACCGCGGGCCTCCGGGCCGGGAGTACTATCTTCTTCCTTCTCCTTATCATGATCTTTGGTCTTGAAGGCCCCAGTTCCCTGGAAAGGCTCAACTCCTCGGTTTCGGCCGGGACTGCCAGTTTCCGATCCTTTTCCGAATAAACGGTCAGATCCCCCTTTTTCACCTCCTCAAGCACGAACCTCCCGTGCCTCCTCCTGACCCCCTTTCCAAGGCCGATCTTCCCCATCTGCTCAAAGGCGTAGACAAAGTAGGGGAGATGGGAATTGATATCACCAAAGAGGGCAAGGCCGCATTCGATGGTATCGCCTTTTTCGTACTCCCTCTTTTCCGTCTCCGGGGGCTCGATAACAAAGGGGTGTGGCGGGTCGGAGACCCTCGAACCTTCCGGCGGTTTCAAGGCCAGGGAGGTCTCAAAGACCTTTACGTAGAGGCATCTGTTTCTTAGCAGACATTCCGCGCACTCCTGCTGTTTCAGGGCGCACACCACCCTCTTGAGGGCGATGCCGAAGACCCCCCTGAAGGTGGAACCCTTGAAGGCCGGAAGGATCGCCCCCGTTTCAAACCTGCACCTGAAGCTGTATTTCCCGTACTGCATCCTCTCTCCTGCCCTAAGCCCTAATGTCTAAACACAAAGGTGTCACGAAAAGCCGCAAAGAATATTCCTGTAGTTCTTGCGCATGACTGAAGGTCCAACCTGGCTAACCACCATCCTCTAATCATCTTGCCCCATGTTTTCCCGATTTCGATACCGATAGCGATGTCGATAGCGGTTATATCCTGGGCCTCGGTATACCCTGCACCCTGATCCCTGGTCTTTCACCGGTAGGTGAAGGGAAACAGATCACCGGGCCGGGTCCATACCTTTTCCAGCACCTTCTCCAGGTCAGGCTCTTCCAGAAAAGGCCTGAAATGGTCCGGGCTCAACTCCCCGGCCATGCGGCGGATCATCTCCTCTGTGCGGGGAACCCCTGACAGGGGCAGGGCGTCCACTCTCCACAGTCCTGAAAGGGGGAGAAGGGCCATGACACGGACCGTTGGGCCCTTGCCCGAGGAAAGGCAGAGGTCAAGTCCCCTCCTCCAGCATTCCGCGGCGGTCTTCTCCTCACCCAGGGAGAGGCTTACGAGGCCCATGTTGTAGAACCACAGCTGCCAGGGATGCCCGGTTCCCGTGAGGGTACCCAGACGTTTATGGGCCCATTTTCCGTAGATCGCCCTTTCCTCTCTCCTGCCGCACCCGGCCAGAAAACGGGCCAGGGCCGCGTGCTGCCACACGGAGAGTAGGGAGAGTTTTCCTGGCAGTTCATGCCAAGCCGAAATTTCCAGGTAGTTAAGCAAGGCCTCCCGAGCGGTATCCCCGTGCCCCGCGTCCAGCTCCGCGTACACCAGGTAGTTGAACTGCCTGAGCCAGTCATCTTTCAGTCCCTGAGCTCTTCCATCACCAAACGCCTCCTGGGCGAGGAGGGTGTACCTCCTGGTTTCATCCATATACTCCGGCCCGCAGAACCCGTAGTTCTGGGCAATAGAGCCGTAAAGGGCGCCAAGGGTCTCGTGGGTTGCGTTTTCAAGCACTCGCCGCCTGGATCGGTACTCACCCTTCAGACTTCCGAGAACGTCTTTCAGAAAATCGGGAAGCCGTGGATTAAACAGATAGCGGTTGTGAAAAAGGGCGATAAAGCGGTAATTGCAGAACGAGGCAAAGGCCCTGATATCTGACGGGGCGGCCCTCTCTGTCAGTTGGCGGGCCTCGCTTTCACACTGCTCTGCGGCCGTTACGTCCCCCCGGTGGTTTGCCATGGCCAGGTTCAGGGTGTACCACTTGAACAGGGTACGGGGGGCCACCGGGGTAATCCCCTCCACGCTTTCAGCGGGTATCATCTCCGCGAGGGTCTCGGCCCTTGAGTCATCCCCCCTGTTCAGGCAGACGTCCACCTTTTCCACAAGGGCCTGAAACAGCTCAGGGGATTTCACCACCCTGTCCATGACGCCTGAGATCAGGCCCTCCTTCCAGGCCCACCTGAGCCATCGCGCGGGGACCGAACGGCAGTTGTTCACCATCATGCCGGGATCCCGCAGCATCTCCGCCATGAGGATAAGCTTCTTTCCCCTCCCCGCTCTGTAGAGGGTATCAAAGATCCACGCCTCTCTGAGATTTGACACGGGCAATAGCTCGATCCTCCCGGCGCCCCGCAGCGTGTGACCATGGTCCGGCACGAGAAGGCCCCTGAATCCCGCAAGTCCTGCCTGCCTGATCTTCAGGGAAAGGCCCTCCGCCTTTCCTATACCTCCGGTTTCATCAATGGACCCGGTTGCGGCCAGGTCTTCGGGGGCCTGGCTGTCGGTGAGGAGTCTCAGAAAAGCCAGGGCCAGGGGAAGTCCCAGGGATCCGCGCGTGAACTGGACCCGGCCGTTGGGTATGGCCAGGGGAAACAGATAAAATCCCCTGCCAGGTTCCAGGGGCCGGATCCGGGCCGAGGCGGCGACCGCCGAAAGGATGGCCGACCTCGCCTCCCGATCCAGAAGATCACCTGCCCAGCCGGGCCAGGGGTTATGATCCCCCGGTCCATGGTCTGACTCACTGACAAGCCCGGTCACGAAGTACCTCAAGAAGGCCCTGCGGCCGTTCACAAGGAATACCGGAGCAATCTGCCACCTCCCTGAGGAGAGGGCCTCGCCGCCCATGCCGGGGAGGTACCGCTCCACGGGCACACGCTCATGGAGCCACTCCTGAAACCAGGGGGGCGTCCCCTGTTTCAGGGTCAGCCATGCAGTTATCAGGTTCAGTTCCAGGAGACCCAGTATCCCCTTTTCCCCCGCAAGACACACCCTGAGGGATTCAAAGATCCTTGAAAACTCCTCACGGGAAAAATTCCCCCAAAGGGTCATCAGGGGCGTGTACAGGACCTCCTTCAGGTGATCCATGTCCCTGCCGGTCCCTGCCAGAAAATCAAAGGTGCGCAGATCAGGTTCCGGCATCTCCGTCCCCTCCGATTTCACACAGGACAGCGGTCCTCAGCCTTCCCCTGGCACCCTCTCCGGCCTCAAATTCAGCTAAGAAGTCCCCCGTCTCTTCCCGCCACTCGTACCTCATTGGAACAAGGGGGCTCTCCTTTCCCACGTCCAGCAGGCAGACAAGGTCCGAGCCAAACACCCCTTTGGGCAGGCCGGAGATCCTGCCGTTGATCTTAAGCCCGCCGCTCCGGCCGTGGACCTGCAGGACCAGGGGCTTCGCCCCGATTACCGCCCCCCCCCTTAACATGAAAAGCGTGGCGGTCCCGGTCTCCTTTTTCCGGTCCTCCGCTGCCAGAGGAAGCTCCTCCAGCGGAAGATCCGCCATGGCAAGGGCCTCTTCACGGGTTCTGGGTCTGAACGGCCAGCACGTTCCAGGCATTGCCTTCTCCACCGCCTC